>DAIRSD010000133.1:0-10677 GCA_036804625.1 Aureliella sp.
AGAGGAGCCTGCTGCTGGGGGCGATCACCATGATCGCGGCATGGGTGGCATGGGTGGCATGGGTGGCATGGGCGGCATGGGCGGCATGGGTGGCATGGATATGGGCGGTATGATGTAGGTTGGCCGTTGTCCCGGCACGCAGTATTTGGTGTATGGATTTGCCTTGTTGGTTTGATTTCAATGTTTGATCAACTCGCGTCTTGGAACCGGGTTTGGTCCTTAAAATAGTGACTTAAGAAACAACTCTAGAGGAGAATTTGAAATGTCGAAGATTAAGCTCCGTCCCCTGGACGACCGTGTTGTAGTAAAGCCTCAGGACGCAGAAGAGACCACCGCTGGCGGGATTGTTCTGCCTGACTCCGCCAAGGAAAAGCCTCAGCGAGGCGAAGTGGTTGCCGTTGGGCCTGGTAAGCTGCTGGACAATGGCAATCGAGGCACTTTGTCTGTGGCTGTTGGCGACATCGTGATCTATGGCAAGTACGGCGGAAGCGATATCGAGGTTGATGGCCAAGAAGTCAAGATTTTGCGAGAAAGCGACATCCTGGCTAAAGTTTTGGCCTAGGCTTTGAAGCGTCATCGTTTTGTCGTTTGGTCTGCTGGTATTTCAACCTGCCTGTCGACCGATAAACATTCATCCAATCATCATTTTGAAGATTTTTATAAAGGATCAAACACGTGGCTAAACAGCTTATGTTTGAAGATAACGCCCGCGCCAGGATGCTTCGCGGCGTTGAGAAGTTAGCAGATGCCGTAGCGGTTACGATGGGGCCAACCGGCCGCAATGTGATTATCGACAAGAGCTTTGGTGGACCTTCAGTCACCAAAGATGGTGTGACCGTGGCCAAGGAAGTGGAATTGGAAGACCGCTTTGAAAATATGGGTGCCAAGCTGGTTGTGGAAGTGGCTCAAAAGACCAGCGATCTGGCTGGCGATGGCACTACCACGGCAACGGTGTTAGCGCGAGCCATCTTCAAAGAAGGTCTTCGCAACATCGTAGCTGGAAGCAATCCGACGGCCATTCGCCGAGGCATTGAAAAAGCGGTGGAAGCAGCCGTTGAAAAGCTGCATGAACTTGGCAAGCCGGTTTCTGATCACAAGCAAGTGGCCCACGTCGGGGCGATCAGCGCAAACAGCGACATGAAGATCGGCGAACTGATTGCTGATGCGCTGGAGCGAGTTGGCAAAGATGGCGTTATCACTGTGGAAGAAGGCAAGACGGCAGATACGACTGTCGAGTATGTTGACGGGATGCAGTTTGACAAGGGCTTTACATCGCCCTACTTCATCAATGATCCTGCCACGATGACCTGTACCTTTGACAATGCGCTGGTATTGCTTTACGAGAAGAAGATTAGCAACATTCGCGAACTGGTGCCGATCCTGGAAAAGGCCAGCCAAAGCGGTAGAGCCCTGTTGATCATTGCCGAAGATGTAGACGCTGAAGCCTTGACTCTTTTGGTGGTCAACAAGCTACGTGGTACCCTGAAGGTATGTGCGGTTAAGGCACCTGGATTCGGTGATCGACGCAAGGCCATGATGGGTGATATCGCCACGTTGACCGGTGGAACATTCATTAGCCAGGATCTTGGCATCCAGTTGGAGAATGTAACCTTGGAACAGCTTGGACGTGCCAAGAAGGTCACTGTTGACAAAAATAATACGACCATTGTCGAAGGTGGCGGACAGCGTCCTGCGATCGACCAACGAGTCGCTCAGATTCGTGCGCAGATCGAACAAACCGACAGCGAGTACGATCGCGAAAAGCTTCAAGAACGTCTTGCCAAGTTGGCTGGTGGCGTTGCAGTAATCAGTGTAGGCGCTGAAACCGAAGCTGATATGAAGCAGAAGAAGGCCCGCGTCGAAGATGCTTTGCACGCTACTCGAGCTGCCATGGTAGAGGTAATTGTGCCCGGAGGGGGTGTGGCTCTGATCCGTTGTACCGAAGCGGTTCAGGCTTCGATTTCCAAGTGCAAAGGCGATGAGAAAATTGGTGCAGAAATCGTTCTTCGCAGCTTGTCGGCTCCACTGCGACAAATCGCAGATAACGCTGGTATCGACGGTTCTGTAGTGGCTGATGAAGTAAGTCGCAAGCCGCTTAGCACCGGATATGATGCGAACAAGGGCGAATACGTGGACATGCTTAAGTCGGGAATCATCGATCCTGTGAAAGTCACTCGCACCGCACTGGCTAATGCAGCAAGCATTGCAGGGCTATTGCTGACCACAGAAGCTATGGTGACCAACTTTGACAAGGAAGATCGAAAGAAGCGAATCGAAGGCGCGATTGCCTAATCGATGGCTTTGGAGAGACCCGTTGATTGGCTGATCGATTGTTCAAGCAGTCTTGCCGTCGATCAGCCAAGCCTAGACGAGTTGCCTTTTGAGCGAACTGCTCTAACCCAACGCAGCCTATGAGGTTTCCTTGGTAATTCATCGGTTGCCACAAGGCCACTTCCACCAATGGGAGTGGCCTTTTAGTTTAGCTTGAGCCCGCAGGTCCACTATGGCCAATCAAAAGCGCGATTATTACGAAGTGCTGCAAGTCAGCCGCACAGCATCCGATGGCGAAATCTCAAAAGCCTATCGGCGATTGGCTATCAAGTATCATCCTGATAGCAATCCGGATGATCAGGATGCGGTTGTCAAGTTCAAGGAGTGTGCAGAAGCTTATGAAGTTCTGTCCGATGCGCAAAAGCGATCGCGTTATGACCAGTACGGGCATGCCGGAATCGAAGGGCAGGCGGGCGGATTTCAAGATGTGGGAGACATCTTTGAAGCTTTTGGCGATATGTTCGGCGGAACCATTTTCGAGGATTTTTTTGGCGGCGGGCGCTCAAGACATCGCGCCAGTCGCGGTGCAGATCTGCGATGTGATGTAGCGCTTAGCTTAGAAGAGGCGGCTCAGGGGTGTACCAAGCAGGTTCGCTTGACTAGGCATAGCCGCTGCGGGACTTGTAGTGGTTCCGGAGCCGCTGCAGGGTCACAACCCCAAGCTTGCAATCGTTGCCGTGGTACCGGACAAATCGTTCAGGCCACGGGCATACTTCGTGTTCAGACCACTTGCCCACAGTGTCGGGGGTCAGGCCGAATCATTACGACGCCTTGCAACGACTGCGATGGCGCGGGTGTGGTGCCCGATGCCGTGGTGTTGGAAGTACAGATTCCGCCGGGCGTGGACGACGGGATGCGTGTGAGGCTTTCTGGTGAAGGGCAGCCCAGCCCTAACGGAGGTCTTGCGGGTGATGCCTACTGCTTCATACAGGTACGGCCCCATAAAATCTTTAAGCGCGATGGCCATGATCTAATTGTCCAGGTTCCCCTAAGCTACTGTCAGGCGGTACTGGGAACTGATATCGAGATCCCTACGTTAAACGGAAAGCAGACGATCTCTATTCCGGCTGGAACACAAAGCGGCGAAATTTTCCGCTTGCGCGGCCAGGGCATGCCCGATCCGCGCTCCAGGGCACGCGGTGATTTACTGGTCCATACTTTTGTCGAGATTCCCAAAAAGGTGAGCGGTCAACAGGAAGAGCTGCTGCGCAAGTTGGCGGCAATGGATGATGAGCACGTGACGCCTCATCGCCAAACTTTCCTGGATCGAGTATTGCAATATTTTCGTAATGACACTAATGGCGAACAATCAGGTTCTTAGGAGTTAATCATGTCGAACTCAGGCGATTCCCAGTCCCACGAACTGTCTCCGGAAGAAGAACTACCGGATTTTGAAGAAGAAATCTCTCATGACCTGGACACGAACAGCCAGCAGGTGCTGGATGAATTGGTAGACGATCAAGTCAATATCGACAAGCGGTTGGCGGATGCCGAGCGACAGGTACTGTTGGCTCAGGCAGAACTGGAAAACTTCCGGCAACGAATGAAGCGAGATACAGACCAGCAGCTCAAGTATTCTAACTTGCCTTTGGTAAGAGACTTGTTAGACGTGATCGACAACTTGAATCGAGCAACTGGATCTGCAGATCAGGCTCGAACACAGCCTGATCCTACGCGAGACCAAGCTTTGCTGGATGGAGTGCGAATGGTGCTCCGTCAGTTTGAAAGCGTGCTGTCCAAGTATGGATGCAAACCTATTCAGGCGGTTGGTCAACCCTTTGACCCTAATTTTCATGAAGCCATTTCGCAAATGCCCAGCCCAGAACATGCTGCGGGTACCGTTGCTCATGAAGTCGCTGTGGGTTACACATTACACGACCGAGTTGTTCGTCCCAGCAGTGTAATCGTCAGTAGCGGTGGCTGATACGCATTCTGAATAAGCTAACTTAGGAGTGATTCCATGCCAACCTATGACTACGAGTGCGACAATTGCGGACACAAGTTCGAACTCTATCAGGGGATCAACGATCCCAAGGCTAAGAAGTGTCCGGCCTGTGGTAAACTGAAATTGCGCCGTTTGCTTGGAACTGGAGCGGCCATCGTCTTTAAGGGCTCTGGGTTCTATCAAACGGACTACCGGAGTGACAAGTACAAGAAGGCGGCAGCAGCGGACAAGCCCGCTAGCGAAGGTTCGGGGGACAAGTCTAGCAAGACGGAAAAGTCGGAGAAGTCGCAAGCCAAATCGGATAGCAGTTCCACTGGCACGGACTCCGGTTCAAAAAGCGGTCGAAAATCCCCGAAGAAAGATTAATACTCTGGCTATGACTAGACAGTTTCCAGTCAAACAGAGTTCCCCAGCGTGGCAAAAGACCTGATGACAGATTCCATTCTGCACCACCAACTTGACAATGGACTTGTTCTGTTGGGTGAGCCCATGCCCTGGTTGCGCTCGGCAGCTTTTTCGTTTCTGCTGCCGGCCGGCACCTGTTACGAGCCCAGTCACTTGGACGGGCTAGCAACGTTTACCTGTGAGATGGTTCAGCGAGGTTGTGGGCCCTGGGATAGTCGCTCGTTTCTTGAGCAGTTGGATTACTTGGGAGTCGAGCGTAGTAGTGCCGTGACCAGCACACACGCCAGCTTTAGCTGCGCCATGCCCAGCGATGCGCTCGAGCAGATCGTGCGCATGTACTGCCAACTTGTCAGGGAACCACATCTGCCTAAGTCGCAATTAGAAGATGCTCGCAGCCTATGCCTACAAGATCTGCGTGCATTAGACGACGAACCTTCACATCGCTGCTTTAGCGAACTAAAGCGGTTTCGATTTCCAGCGCCCTATGGTCGCATTACACAAGGGACTCAAGCCGGACTGCAAGCGATCAAGCACACAGCCGTAACAGATTTTTTTCGCAAGTGCTATTCGCCTCGGGGCAGTATACTTGCGGTGGCCGGACAATTCGATTGGTACAAGCTGTGCGATCTCGTGGAAGCGGAACTTGGTGATTGGCAAGGCCCAGAACCGCAGCGGTTGCCATCGCTTTTGCCCAATTGCGGCAGTCGCCATGTAGACCATAGTTCCAATCAAACACACATTGCCCTGGCGTATGAATGTGCCGCATTTTCGGATCCTCACTATTATGAAGCTCGTTCTCTGGTCGGCATTCTAAGTGACGGCATGAGTTCTCGACTGTTCACCGAACTGCGTGACAAACGCGGTTTGGTGTACTCGGTTTTTGCAAGTTGCTTCACCTTGGCAGCTCAAGGTACCGTCTTGTGTTATGCGGGAACCACTGCCAATCGGGCCCAAGAAACATTGGAAGTCTTACTTGGGTGCATTGAGGAATTAAGTCGAGGTATTTCGGAAGATGAGCTGGAACGGCTCAAGTACCGTATCAAGAGTTCTCTCGTTTTTGAACAAGAGTCTTCGGCGGCTCGAAGCAGTCAAATTGCCAGCGACTGGTATTTTCTGGGGCGAGTGCCTGAACGCGAAGAGACCTGCGCACGTTTTGACGCGTTGACTACCAGTGGCTTAGTCGACTACTTCAAGCAAAATCGCCCCACCTATTTCTCGTTGATCACAGTCGGTTCTCAGCCTTTGGAGTTGCCAGTTGGAACTGCTCACTCATAAAACAGATGGCGCTCCTGAGATCATCATCTTGCGTGATCCCACGGCGCTGACCACATCGATCGGTTGGTTCGTGCGAGCCGGTTCGCGAGACGAATCGGGACCGCTGGCTGGCGTTAGTCATTTCTTGGAACACATGGTCTTCAAGGGCACCGCCCGCCGAACGGCTGAAGACGTCAATCGCGAACTAGATCACCTGGGGGCTCAGTCCAACGCCTTTACTTCGGAAGAATCAACTGTGTTTTATGCCTCGGTGCTGCCTGAATGCCAGCAGCGTTGCTTGGACCTATTGACCGATCTGATGCAACCTAGTCTGGATCAGCATGAATTCGAGACGGAGAAACAGGTCATCTTGGAAGAGATTGCCATGTATGATGATCAGCCTCCTTACGGTGCCTTTGAAGCTGCTCTTGAACACTTGTTTGGACCACATCCTTTAGCGACTCGCGTTCTTGGTACTACTGAATCGATATCTGATATGGTGGTAGATCAAATGCGATCGTATCACCGCCAACGGTATTCAACTGAGAACATGTTCCTTGTGGCCAGTGGCAATGTGGACCCCGATCCCTTGATCGAATTGGTGACGAATCAGACGGCACGCTGGCCCCACCAGACGGCCACTCGCAAACTCAGTCCTCCAAAATTTCAATCTGGCCAGTTGGCGATTCGTCGCGATGCCACACAACAGCATTACGGGATCAGGGCCTGGCCTGGTATGGATTGCAACGCCCCCCAGCGCTATGCATTAAGATTGCTGTGTTCAATCGTAGGTGATGATTCGGGCAGGCGATTGTTCTGGGAATTGATCGATAGCGGTCGCGCAGAAACAGCGACGCTGTGGCCCCATTTCTTTGATGAATGCGGCTGTGTTTTGGGATATTTGTGATGCGCTCCTGAATCTGTTCCCGAAAATGAAGCCGTCTTGGGCCGCGTTCTGCAGCAGATCCTACAGGAGGGAGTTACCGAGAGGGAATTGGAGTTGGCACGCAATAAGATCTGTGCAAGTCTGATTCTATCGGACGAAAGACCCAGCAGCCGCCTATTTGCGCTAGGGCAAAGCTGGCTGAGCCGCCGCAGCTATGAGCCGCTAGATGTTGTGCTGAGCCGATATGCTGCCGTCACTCGTGACGAAATTCTACAAGTTGCTCAACAAACGCTCAGCAGGCCAACAACCTATGTTCAGGTAGTTGACTCCCAAAATTCTGACTAGTTGCTTGCAGGTCACACATAGTCACCTAAGTTCGCTAAAATAAGACCTATCGGATGTTGCGGACCCAGTCTATGCGCTAGCGGTTGCAAGTCCCCAAGTCTATTTCCAGATTGAAGGTTGGCTAGCAGTAGAAAGCAGCGACTATGTTCATCCTTAGATGGTGGCAAAAGCAGATCCTCTGGAAGAGAGTCTTGTTGGGTTTGCTGGCAGGGTTGGTGGTTGGTTTGTCGATGCATTTCGGCCTACCTGCCGCCCGAGCCGATCAGCTTGCCAGCACCTGGGCCAAGCCGTGGGGTGATGGCTTTGTCCGATTGATCCAGATGATGATCGTGCCGCTGATAACGACCTCGCTAGTCGCTGGAATCACGGCCATGGGGCATCCTAAGAAACTGGGTTCTCTCGGGGTGCGTACATTGGCAATGTACATGGCCACTACATTTTTTGCCGTTTGGTTAGGTCTCTTGACGGGCTCGATTCTACGACCCGGACAGGGAGTGAACTATCAAGTTGCCAGTGAAAAGGATCAGGCCGAATTAAAACAGAAGCTCAAACTTGGCGAAGAGTCTGGCACGGCGGTTGAGCGAATTCTGAAGATCATTCCGACCAATCCTGTGGATTCCATGGCCAAAGGCGATGTCTTACCCATTATTTTCTTTGCATTGCTGCTTGGCATGGCCATTCTGTTGACAGGAGAGGCAGGTCTTCCACTGAAAAACCTGTTTGATTCGGCAGCAGAAGTTGTGATGCGCATGACACTGATGGTGATGGAGCTGGCACCGCTGGGAGTATTCGCCTTGATGACCTGGGTCATGGCCAGCAAAGGGCTATCGGTACTCACCAACCTATTATGGTTGGCGATCAGCCTGTATGCCGCCTGCCTAATTCAAATCGCCTTGGTGTATGGATTGGTGATCATCAAGCTAATGGCTCGATTGCCCGTTCTGCCTTTTTTTCGTGGCACCGTGGATGCTCTAAGTTTGGCCTATTCCTCTTCCTCGTCAAACGCAACTTTGCCAGTCACGATTTCATGTGCAGAAAAGAACTTAGGAATCGAAAAATCGGTTGCCGGATCGGTCTTGCCTCTAGGTGCAACCATCAACATGGATGGGACATCGATCTACCTAGGGCTGATCGCGCTTTTTGCTTCTCAAGCGGTGGGAATCGAATTGACTTGGGGGCAATATGTCAACGTAGCTGTCACCGCGACTTTGGTGTCGGTGGGCGTTGCTGGCATACCATCGGCCAGTTTGCTATTGGCGGCTACGGTGCTTAGCATCGTGGGCATCAGCCAAGAACAGGCACTGCTGATCATCGCTTTTATTTTGCCCTTTGATCGACTGCTGGATATGATGCGTACGCTGACCAATGTCACTGGCGACTTGGCCTGTGCCTGCGCTCTTGCCAAGTGGGAAGGTGCGATGGACGAATCGGTATATCGTTCACGAGTTGACGTTTAGTTGCCAGCCGTCTCGGCGAGGTTGACGAATGATCGCATCGGCTGCGTCGTTGCCTATCGCCTTCATATTAGCGCTATCCCAGTGAATGGCCTGTCCGGTTCGAAGCGAAAGGGCACCAAGCAGCGCGATTTCCGTCAGTCTGGCACCATATTCAAAATGGCTGCCCGCCGGCTTGCCCGATCGAATAGAATCCAGCCAGTCTCGCATGTGACTTTGTACGCGCGGAATCGATGGTTCTATCTTGGGTACGTCTCCCATGCCGATCCACTGCGGCTCAACACCGGCACCACCACAATACAGCAAACCCTGATCGCCATAGAACAGAACTCCTCTGCCAGGAAACGCTTGGTCCTTGGGCCACTGCTCAGGTCGCTGGGGCTTCAGCCCTCCATCATACCAAGTCACTTTCACTGCCGGTCTGCTTCCTTTGGCAGGGAAGTGATAATAGCCAATGCAGCCGTGTGGTCCAATTTCAGAGTTACATGTACCAGCAGGCAGAAATTCGATCGTTGTCGGGTCGCTCAGATCAAGTGCCCAACAGGCCGCATCCAGGTCATGGCACGCAAAATCGCCGATGTTTGCGTTGCCAAACGCCCAGAAATCGCGCCATGCGACGGGAAAGTAGTTGTTTGCAAAGGGCCTTGGCTCGCGCGGTCCTTGCCACAAATCCCAATTGAGTCCCTCGGGTATCGGATCTTCCATCTCGGGCTTACCTTCTAACTTGGGATTCCATCGCTTGGCACCAACCCAAGCGGCCACTTCGCGGACTGTGCCGATGGCTCCAGCGCGAATCCACTCGACTGTCCTTCGCATGCCATCCGTGGAATGCCCTTGATTGCCCATCTGGGTGGCCAAGCCGCATTGCTTGGCCACTTGAGCTACGGCGCGAGCTTCACTGATATCATGTGTCAGCGGCTTCTCGCAGTAGACATGCTTTCCGGCTCGTAGCGATTGGATCGAAACGTAAGCGTGCAGATGATCTGGCGTACCACAGATCACGGCATCCAAATCCTTAACCTCAGCCAACATTTGACGAAAATCCGAATAGGCAGAACATTGGTAGCCTGGATACGAGGACTGATAGTGCATTTCGATCAACTGACGAGTCGAATCGCGACCGCCTTCATCTCGATAGTAAAATTTCTTAGTCGAAAAATGCGTGGCCGGATCAGCCACTGCCAACGCAACTACGTCGGATTGCTCCATCGCCTCTTTGAGAACCTGTCTGCCCCTTCCGCCGCATCCGACCAGTGCGACATGGATCTTCTCGCTGGGTGGCACATAGCCTGGTCCGCCCAAAACGTGCCTAGGTACGATGTGAAAAGATGCCGCCATCAATCCCGATTTCAACCAAGCGCGTCGATACATTCAACATCCCTTTCCTGTAGGCTTCAGGTCTAGTAATTTCGTTAAGCAGCAATAACAGACAAAATCTAAGGTGGTGAAGTGAGAGTGCCCACCCCTTCCAACTACCCAGTAGCATACAATAAAACCATTGACCGAAAGTCATCCCTTTGCAAAATTTTGCGTTGCCGTTACCGGGAATTCGCCGAACCAGCGATAAACCGGATCATCAACATATTACCATGACCAGTTCAAAAATCACCGATGCCGCCAAAACTTGGCAACTTCGATCTTGTCAATTGAATTTCGAAAACGGCCCGGCCATCATGGGAATCGTGAATGTCACTCCAGATAGTTTTTCTGATGGCGGCGAGTTTTTCCCTGTAGATCGCGCCGTTGAGCACGCACTGAGGTTGGAGGACGCAGGAGCAGGGATCTTGGATATTGGCGGAGAGAGTACTCGACCCTACAGCAGCCCAGTGTCCCTCGATCAGGAACTCAGTCGAGTCGTCCCAGTGCTCGAACGACTGAGCGGCCGAGTCGCCATTCCAATTTCCATTGACACTTCCAAGGCAGCGGTTGCTCAGGCAGCGATTGATTTGGGAGCTGAAAAAAATAACAACATAACAGGACTAAAGGATGATCCTGAAATTGTCGCTGTAGAGGACAAGTGGCAGGTAGGATTCTGCGCGATGCTTATTCGTGGAGCT
>DAIRSD010000134.1:0-10634 GCA_036804625.1 Aureliella sp.
GCTCGCGCAAGGTGAGCTGGATGACGGTTTTGAGTTGGGAGCGGAATGGGGTGGCCAAGACAGTATTTTGTACAGTCGCGGCAGTGCTACGGCAGGGACCCTGGGCTCTCCCATTTTCAACATACGTAATCCATTAGTGCCCCCGGCCAATGCCAACAATTTGGCCGGACAGGGACTAAGTAGCCTTGGAGTTGGAAGGTCCAATGCCGATGGTGTGGGAGGTCTGGTACTGTCGGCTTCTAGCGAATCGATCGGTGTGCTGATACGAGCGCTTCAGACCGCCAATCGATTGCAAGTGCTTAATCGGCCACACCTGACAACACTCGACTCGCAGATTGCATCAGCCAACGTTGGCGGTTTAGTGCCGCGAGTTACCGGAATCAGTCAGGCCCAAGTGGGCGTGCCTCAGCAGATTACCACTACCGACGTGGAAGTCGGATTGATTCTGCAAATCCGACCTCGTGTCAGTCCTGACGGCCTGATTCTCATGGAAGTTGGTGTTGAGAATTCAGAGGTTGGTGACCCCAACGCCGGCATCCCGATTGGTTTTGGAGCCAACGGAGAGGTGATTCGTTCGCCCATTATCAATCAGACTCGTGCCGATACCGTGGTCAGTTCCTATTCGGGACAAACGGTGGTCTTCGCAGGTTTGATCTCCAAAACTCGCGGTTCCACGCGTCGTCAGATTCCAGTGCTTGGCAGTTTGCCGTGGGTAGGAGCCGCATTTCGTTTTGATACAGAAACGGAGAATCGCAAGGAACTGATTGTGGTGTTGACTCCGCGAATTGTGCAAACGGACGAAGACTACGAAATGTTGAAGGAAGTTGAAACTTCGCGCATGAGCTGGTGTCTGGCCGATGTATTGAATGTACACGGAGACGTTGGCTTGTCGGGCGGCAACGGTTTGTGGGGGCCTGCGAGATCTCAAGTGATGTATCCCGACATGCCACCGGCTCAACTGCCTGATCGTAGGTTCCTTCCACGCGGTGACTACCAACCTCTGCATGGTCAGCCGGAGGGCTACTACCAAGAAACGGTTCCTTACAACGAGCCGGGTCGAGTGATGGAAGCGCCTACCGTGCCAGCACCTAGTGGCGAGTCAGCTCAACAGGCTCAAGTGGGATTACAACCTGCCGTTTACGACTCTCGGCAGTCGGTCGTACAGCCTTCGCAGTTCAGTAACCCCGGTCAGCCAGTGGTTCAAGCTTCAGCACAGCCAATGACAGTTGTGCCCGGACAACCGGGACTGTTGGAGCCAACTCCATCCATTGGACGCTAAATCCTATACCTATCCAAGTTCCATCTCCAGCAGTAAGGCGAACGACAGAAACGTAGCTACCGTCGCCAGACGGTGGATACCGAGCAAAGACCATTACGGTGAAACTGCGACGGTAGCTACGGCAAAATCGCAACTGACGCTCGCCCTATACGATGGTAGCTGGTCGTCAAACAACAGGGTTTACAAATTACAAATATTCGGAAAGAAGATCACCATGGGGCGCAGAGAAAAATTCCAGATCACTCTGCTGACTTTTTCTTGTTTTTTTATGTTTGCCGGTTGTAGTTCTTGGACTCCGAAGTCCAAGCCTGGACCTCGCACGGTCTGGAATCCCACGACCTGGTTTAACAAGGAATACCAGCAGCCAGCTTCACTCGCAACGATCTGGAAGGCAGATCAAATCCAACAACCCGGACACCCTGCACAGCGAGGTTTCGGAGCCAGTGTCTATTTCTACAACGAACGCTCGCAGGCGATTCCCGTTGAAGGGGATTTAGTGATTCACGGATACTTGACCACACCAAGCAGTCGTAAGCAGCCTCACGAAGAACCTGACCAGAAGTTCACTTTCTCGACCGAGCAGCTAGCCAGTCAATTCGCTCCGTCTGATATGGGCGCTTCATACAACATCTGGGTGCCTTGGGACGTAGCCGGTGGGTTTCGCGAAGAGGTGACTTTGATCGCGACTTTCAAGTCCAAGAAGGGCGGTGTCGTTCAGGGTTCACCCACACGGCTTTTCCTGCCAGGTTCCTCTCGTTCACCTGAGAATGACCCACGTGGTATTCCCGAATCCGTTCAACAGGTTTCTTACCAACAGCGCAGCATTCCCACCTACGATGTTGGCCCCGCTCCCGAAAAAACTACGACGCGCATCACGACCATCGAGATACCCAGCGAGTCAAAATTGTCCAGGCCTTCGGAGGGCATTAGCGTGGGTGGAGGCGACAGCGGTAGAGGACAGTCGCTTGACGTCGGAGTCTCTGTGGGCGGCTCTCCAGCACGCGGCCTGGGTAACCCTTCCAGCAATTATCAACTTCAGGCACTCACACCGCCGATTAAGTAGACCAATCAGCCGAAGTCATTCTACTGGGCCGGTACTTCTTCCGCGTAGGAAGTATTATTTCTTGAGGACGATTGTTGTTGTGATCCAGCTAGCCCGCTGAGATCCACTTCAAATACTCCCGGTTCCAGTAACAGCAACTGCTTGAGCAAATCTGCATCCGCCGCGTTAGGCAGCTTTCCGGAAGCTACCGCTTTGCTACCGATCAGCTCGACGTTGATTCCGGCAAATCGCTGAGGCTCAGGTAGCCGCGATAGGTTAACTCGTACCGCCTGGGTGCGCACTTGAGCGCTTGGAGCGGGAGAACTGAATCCCAGCTTCACGGTGGGTCGCATCTGTTTTTTTTGCTGCTGCTGGGAGTTCATGTTTCCAAAGCTTCGATTTCCTCCGAAGCCCATGCCCATGCCCATCCCCATGCCTAGGCGACCCATTCCAAAGCCACCCATTCCCATACTGTTCATCATTCCCATGCTGTTCATGGAGCCATTACCCATCCCTCGAGAATTTGGAGATACGGCACCAAACACAGGATCAAATTCAAAAGCGCTGCCAAAACCGGCATTCGATGCGCCACCTTGTGACATCCCACCGGAGTTGCCGGTCCCCTGACCTGTGCCAGAGCTGCGGTTAGATTGCCCCGTCAGACCCGAGCCGGTTCCGCCCAGTCCGCTGCCGGTAGAAGTGTGTCCGGTTGAATTATTGCGAGTCCCAAAATGGGCAAGTCTGCTGTTGGCTATGATAGCAGACAATATCAGCCAGGCAGTAAGTTTTAGGGTCATGGTCATCTTCCAATACCGATGTTGTTTCTCCACCCAGGGATAAATAATCTTAATCTTATGAAGCTGATTCGGCTAAAGCAACTAAGGGCTGGAACGTTCAAGCCATATTGCCGGATAAAAGGGTTGTGACACCCTATTTTGACCTGAGGCGAGCGGCAATTGCCAACTTGCCCGTGGCTACCGTCGCCAGACAGTGGTTGTGCGGGGCATCTACCGTCGCCAGAATGTGGTTGTCTAGGGCCTCCACCGTCTGGCGACCGGTAGCTACATTTCTGCCGTTCGCCTTAAGGCGAGGATCTGGGGAGCGGTCAGTGCTGAATTTTTTGCCAGACTGATTCAACAATGCTTGGCCATTTTAGTCGCTGGCCAGCAAACCTATCAGCCATTTGCGGTAGAATAGCGCAGGCTGACAACAGTGATCAGTTAATTCTGTACGTAGCGCAGGAGCGGTAGATCGATGGCTGGCACCAAAGCAATATCACAATTGGCCTGGATTCTCGCGAGCTGTCTGGGATGGTACTTTAGTGAACCCTATGAATTGCGGGCAGCAGAGGGCAAAGGCGAAAGGCTAACGGCACCTCAGTTGTTTCCCGAGAAGACTTTGGCCTACGTACGAGTCGACGACATGCGACAACTAAGATCGGCTTATGAAAAAAGTTCCTACGGCAGACTTTCCAACGACGAGCAGCTCAAGCCGATCTTAGGTGATTTCTATGGTGGGCTGATCAAAGCGACTGAAGAGATGACCGGCGTGGGTGGGTTGAACCTGGATGAATTCTTGTCGATCCCCAGTGGGGAACTGGCCTTTGCCCTGTTGTCGCCTGGCAAGAAGGCAAAGCCAGCGCAGGTCAGAAACGAAGAGGGGGAACTGCAGAACCTTCCTTTGGTGCCGCCCGTGGTAGCCATGATGATTGACGCAGGGGACGAAATTGCCAGTATCCAGGTGATGTTACAACGCATGGGGGCAGACGCTGGGCAGGAAGCTGAGCATTTGCAGAAAGAGGTGGGCGGACTGATACTGCACAGCTTCCAAAGCAAGACAGACGAGAGTCAGCAGTTCTCTTACTTTATCGATCAAGGTGTGTTCATTGCGTGCACCAGCATGGACTACATTCAGGACTTGGCTCAAGGTTGGTTGGGCGAGGCTGGGCAGCGCAAGACGCTTGCCGACAATCAGCGATTTCTAACGATCATGAAACGCTGCGTAGGTACGGAAGGCGAACGTCCGCAGATTTCATTCTATGCAGATCCGATGGCCCTGCTCCGAGGGCTCACACCAGCCAGTCCACAATCCGCCATGATGCTTGCCATGCTGCCGCCGTTGGGCCTGGATGGGCTGGAAGCGATCGGTGGCAGTTGGATTGTGGCTCCCGCAGATTTTGATTCCATCGGTCACATTCATGTTTTAATGAGTAGCCCGCGAAGGGCAATTCTGGATCTGGTGCGACCTAAAGAGGGTGACGTGCAGCCGGAGGATTGGGTGCCAGAATCGGTATCCGGCTACATGGCGATCAACTGGGATCTGCAGTCGACGCTTAAGGGCATCCAGCAGATGTTCAACCAATTTCGCGGCTCGAATGCTTGGCAAAATGAGGTTTTTGGGCCAGCCGCAGACCAACTGGGGATTGATATTCAGGAGGAGATTTTTGATCAACTCGAAGGCAGGATCTCGATCATGCAAGGATATGTTCGCCCCGTGACTGCCAATTCTCAATCCACAGTGTGGGGGATTCGGTTCAAAAACATCAAGCAATTCGAATCCGATATTCTTCCCAAGCTGATGGAGCAGGCCCAGCAGCGCGGGCAAGTGACCAGCGAAGAAATTGGCAAGCTGAAAGTCCAAGTGCTGATACCCAGTCAGTCCAATCGTCCAGAAAACGTAGTCGTTCCTTTGCGAGATCAGGAGACCTGTGTTACCGTGATCGACGACTATCTGGTAGTCAGCGACAGCCGCTACATGATGCAGCAAGTTGCTGATGTCTTAGAGGATCCCGATTTGCGGCTAAACCAGTCGCTGGAATTTCAGTTGATTCATGACCGAATCACTGAGCAGTTGCAGGGTAAGAATGCCAGCGCCATCACTTTTGATCGGCCCGAACAGGCACTGCAGCAGTTTTACGAAATGGTGCGAGATCCTGAGAATCGAGCCAAGTTTAGGGAGCAGTCAGAGAAAACGCCACGCCGTGACAGACCAACCGGGAATGCTCGAATGGATGAATTGCGACAACGATTCGCTGGCTCGAATCCGGTACTAACCGCCCTGGAGCAAGCCATGGAGAAGCACGAACTGCCACCATTTGCCGAGATATCCAAATACATGGCTCCCAGTGGCGGCTATTTAGTCGAAGAAGATTCTGGCTTGCACTACACCACCTTCACGCTCAGGCGAGATTAGCCTCTACTCTTTGAATTGGAACTGGCACAAGACGGGATTTTGGGGACTGAGAAAGATGGATTTGTCCGGTTGAGTTGTATCTGAGGCAGGAGTGTCCCCCAGCAATGGCACGGCAAACGGCTCCGATGGCTGCGAGGTATCGGCCTCGCTAAAATCCAGTTGACCATTGTGATTCAGATCTAAGAATGTGGCTGCGATGTACTGGCCGGGAGGCAAAACCATAAAGACCGTGGCCTTACCGCTTGGATCAAGCACGTAGGTTTGTTGGTAAGCAGGCTTTTGTTCCTGTCCTACATGGGCTCGATATAACAGGATCAGGCCAGTTTCGGTAGCGAATTGGGAAGGTGCTTCGATCTGAACCACCAGTATGCAGTTCTGTTGAGGAATCGTCTGAGCCATGATCGGACGGTTATTATCGTTGGCAAGAGATAAGTCCAATTGCCATTGTTGATTCCAGGCAAGGCTGGCAATCAAGAATGCTGCCAGAGCTGCTGCCAACAGCCACAGGCCGTGATTGCGTTGCCAGATCTCGATCAAGTGTCTAAGCATGAGCTGAGCAATGTGTAATTCAACGGTCAGTGAACCAACGATACCAAAAAGTATTGTTCAATGATGCAAAAAAATAAACGGCCCACAATCGGGGCCGTTTATCAATTTTCGTGATCGATGACCAACAACAGCGTTTTTCTGAACAGCTTGGCTATGGTCAGCTAGCGATCCCTTCGTTGTAATGAAACGAAAGGTTGTTGGCAAGCTATGGCTAGTACAGTAACTGTAATCCAGCGGTAAATCCGTGCAAGAGAACTTCATCATTGTTGCGGATACCAGGACCAGAAAACAGTAGATTTCCGGCCTCATCTAGGACAAATCGTTCGGGACGCTGGTTGGGCACAGTGGCTACTTCGGAGAGATACCAGAGTTCATAGCCACCGCTGATGCGAAAGCTGCGCGTACACTGGTAGTGACCAAAGACTCCCAACTCGATCAATCCTGCCAAATCAGTTTCGTCGGCGCCACCACGAGATGTAACAGCATCGTTGACGTAGATCGTTAAATCGCGGCTAGCGATGTTTCCGAACAGCCCCAGCTTGCCTTTTATGCTGACCGATGTTTTTAGACTTGTCACGTAGAATAAATCGCCACCGATCTGACCTCCGAAAAGGTCGTTGTCAATATTGTCGGTGTAGGCTGCGCTTGTAGCCGCAGGTGCTGGAAGAGAACGCTGGGCCACCAAAGCATAGTCCTCTTCGTAGTTCAGATAGCGGAAGCCAATCAGCGTGGATACCGCGTCCCACGCCCAAAGTCTTCGATTGAACTCAAAGCTCTGCATTTCGGCGTTCCAAGTCTGTTGATGTCGATCTGCGGAATCAAAAACCGTGTCGGTCAAGGGAGGCACAGCCGGTGGAACTTGGGTATCAATGACCCTGAATGGGTTATCGATGTTGTCATTTCCTTGCACGTCCCTAAAACGACTCCATTCGTAACGACCTGTATAAACAAACTCGTATGCGTTCACACAGTCCATCATTCTCCCGGCTGTATACCGTCCACCAAATTCGAAGTCGAATTCGTCATCGAATCCAAAGTTGCTGGTCAGACTAAAACGTTTGTCCCCGGTGCGTTGCAGCCACAAGGCATCAAAGCTGGTATACCACCTGATATCACAACGGTTGCAACCTTGGCCTGTCGGACCACAAGCGTTTTCACCTTGGCAGTATTCCTGATAACACTGCTCGGTGAAGTCGGTCACGTACGAAGCCGGTTTGACCGAGGTTTTGTCCTGGGTGTGCCGGAACGAAGCATCCACGATGGGGCTACGCACTCCTGAGGAAACAGGAGCGCTGCCCATGCTCAGGGTGGCCGCACTGACCGGATACTGAGACATGGATTGTGCTAATCCGCTGCTTGTCGCAGCCATAGTCAGCAAGCTTGCGCTGGCGGCTATCTGTATTCCGTTAGTCCATCGAGCACAGGTGTGGACTACAAGTCGTGTTAAATTCAGGATTTGACGCATGTTAATCCTCGATTCGGCATCCTTGCTAGTGGGGTCGCCTGGCAACTCAGATCCGTCCTTGCTGACTGGCGATTTTTGGGTTTCGGGCGAAAGGGTCAGTAGAAATCAAAAAGTCTTTAATTGATCTTTCACGGGCATCAACGTGGTCTTACGCACCAGTTCTAAGATTTTCCTAGCACTCAACTCAGAATCGGCTCGTACGCTCACCACTAAGTTCTGTTCGCGTCGAGTCAGCAGGACATCGGAACTTGGGTAGAGCTGCTCGATGGTTTTCGTCAGGCCATCCAGCACAGAGTTCAGTTCGGACGCTGCAGAACCGCTGGTACCTACCTGGACTCCGTAAATCTTAACTTGACGCTGGCCGTTACTCTCTTCGATCACGGCGACTCGAGTTGTTCCTTCGCGGAGGCCAACAAGAGTGCAAGTATGATTACCATTTTGCATGACTTGGCAAATATCTTCATGTTCAACCGACACGCCAGCAATCTTACCTTCAGTTTTCAAGCTGGCCACGCTCTTTGGATTGACCGAGATTTTGCCAGCTTGAACTTCTTGCCCGCTACGGGACTTATCTTGACTTTGAGTATGATTGGCCTGCATCAATTTCTGTAGAGCTGCCGCTTCACTGTTGCCGACTGCCGGTTGAACCAACATGGGGACAAGCGGTGGACGGGGTGTGCGTGGCTGGCTGGCGACTTCGTCTGCATTCAAATTCAGCTTCATCGCTTGTGGTTGCTGTGAGCGTCGGGAAGAAGCCTGGGTTGGCAACTCTGTGGTTCCGGTCGATGGTGTCAATCGATCTTGTGGAAAAGCCGGGGCGACTTGACTTTCAGTTCCAAAAGGCGAAAGCTCAGGGCTGGCTATCGAGTTGTTCTGTAGGGTTCTACTGGATGAATCCGGTGCGTTTGATTTTTCTCGCAGCGAAAATCCCTGATGGACCTTAATCAATTCTGGCTTGCGCAATGCCGGATTGCTGGCTCGGTCGGATACAGTTCCAGATGCGATCTGATCATCGCTGTTCTGACAACGATCGCTGTCCTGACAAGTCGAATTCTGCTGATCGTCGTCAATGAAACCTGTATCGTCGGACAACTGAAACTCAGTCAGCGCGTCGTCACCCTCCGATAACGGGCTGACGTTGCATACTTGCGAGTCATCCAAGCTGTACGAGTCGACCAAGGCCTGAGGATCGACAGTAGCATCACCTTCGTAGGCGGTCGCCGCCACTGGAACCTTCGTAGTCGGAATTGCTGGTTGGCTCAAATGAATCGCAGCAGTTACATGACGTGCCTGGCTGGCATGGAAATCGGTTGTTATATGATTCCGCCCAGATGGTTCAGAGTATCTCAAGTCTTTACTGCTCTTAAGTCCCAGCCAGCGCTGTATGGCCCTGGCACCCGAAGGAGGTGTGATCGTCTGTGAGTATTTGGCTGTGGGCGCATCGTCAAAAGGGTACTCGGGCAGTTCAATTTGCGAATTTTCGCCCGTAAGTTCATAGGGTGGAATGTTGGGAGTACCGGCAATGGGCTGAGTGCTCCAAGCCGCAGAGCCAGTTGTCAGCGTCACCGAAAGCGCGATCTGTAGTGATCTTCGTAGGATCTGAGTGCCTGCCGATGATTTGCAGCGTTTCATGCCTGAGCCCTTACGGAGCGGTTACAGTGGATTGGAGTTGAGCCAGCACCCCGCAGTGAGGCCGCAATTTTGCTTGCTAATTAGCAGCCAAGATTGCATTCAAAGACTCAACGTCCAAATGTGTGAGCACAACGCGAACCTACAACCAGGCGCGTTACAGCAGGATATCGGGAAGTGGAACTGTAAAAGTTGAACGATTTTTCCGGCGGCACCTGTTGTATCGATAGAAACAGATCGTCCGAGCATTCGGACTGGGAGAAATTACCTGGCGGAGCCAATAAGCTATCTAGGAATATTCTCAGCCAGATGCCCGTAATTGACATAGACTTCCATTGGCTCAGTCACTGCCGCTCCCCTAAATAGTGGTCCCATCTTCCCAACTTTGTTTCAGAGGTTTCCGATGCGTTTGTTGCTAGCATCCATACTGTCCGTGATTGTTTTTGTCGACTTAGGCACAGGATGCTTGGCGGAAGAGTTTCTGTTGGTGGATCAATCCGCTTGGCCAGGGAAGCTGCTGGCGACTCGTGGCGAGAATATCGAGAGCTTTTGGCAGAGAGGGGCCAGCGTTGATCAACGAGACGTGCCTAAAATCCAAAGCTTGACCATCCTCCCCGATGGTGGGCTAGCATTTTGCAGCGGTCTGGATCGCAGCGTGATTCTCCTGAGGAACGGGCGAGAGTCTCAGCTTCATCATGGAGGTTCACTAGTGCGGCAAGTTCGAACCGACATCAATGGAGATCTTTATTGGAGCGGACTGGAAACCCCCATTGATAGCAATCCGATACCTGACGGCTACATTCACCGCAGACGTCATGAAACGGGACAGGTCGAAACGTTGATCACTTTTTCACAGGAGTAGGTCGGGAAAGACTGGTGGGGCGCCTTGGATGTTCGGGGTGAAGTGGTCTTCGTGGCAACGCTCAAATCGCCTGCACGACTTTACCGCCTGGAAAACTCGATACCCAAGCTGATCGCGAATCTACCCATTGCGGTTTCCGCGTTTCGCTTTGAATCGGATAGTGCGATATTGGCCACAGATGGCACCGGAAAAATCTACCGCTTCTCTGATCTGTCTCACCCTGCGGAATTTCAAGTCGTATGGAGCGGGCAACAGCGCTTTGTGGATTTTGCCAAAAGGCCAGAGAGTAGCGGATTTTGACCTGCCAACTTGTCTAGAGTGTTACCTCAATTTTCTCAGCAGTGTAACCTATTAGGCCGAGCAGGTTCAACTTGCGTCGGCGGGTAGGTGAAGAAGTTGTCAGGCAACAACAAAAAAACCCTCGGTTGGCGAACCAACCGAGGGCTATAATTGCAATTTGGTTTTGATAAGCTCTCTGCAAACTAGTTTCTGAGTCTTACGACGCAGGCTAGCCAGGTTATGCTCACGGATAGAGATCGGTCGTTACCGTTCGATCTCTGGATATCCTTAGAAAGGAGGTGATCCAGCCGCAGGTTCCCCTACGGCTACCTTGTTA
>DAIRSD010000135.1:0-10631 GCA_036804625.1 Aureliella sp.
CTCTTTTTTTTGCGACTGTCTAAAAAAAACTGGAATAGATCGCAACAGCCCCAACAAAAGCGCCAACGCTTGTTCGCCAACTTGGTTTGCAAATAGCCCCGATGCACTGCAAACCGTAATTTGATCGCTGGCGATGACGCTTGGTACCAGACAATGGTCTAGGCCGGCGGCGGAACTGAGTATCAAACGTAGTCGCCCTGCCGCAACCACTTGATCCCAGGGGACTGGAACCTTGGCATGCCCTACAAAGATATCCGCTTCCAATAATCGCTTCGCAATGTACTCCTGGCCTGCATCGATAAAATTGACTTCTGGAAATGTTTGCCGAAAAAGATTCAAATGTTTAGCTTCGACTGGATAGCACAAAACAGCATTCAACGGAGAAGACATTGGACCTACCAAGCGTGAGAACTCTAATTGGGAAAAAGCAGCCATTGGACCGACATTCTTCTGATTGGTAAATAGCTCCCGTAATAGTTCACGCAGGTTTGTAGAGTGGAATAAGTGGGGCTGATGCAAAAAAGTAATCAAGTTGGCGGTTTGTCGATATTGAACAAGTCCATTATCTTAAGAAACCCTTTCCTGCGCGCCAGCACACCACGTGGCACGAGCGGTTGCGAGTTCCCCCACCCTCCTCCAGAAAAGTGTTAGAATACAGGTCGCCCTTTGAGGACTCGAGCCTACTTGCTATTCCCTTACGAAAAACAATCATGCCAATGATATCTATGAAAAGGTTCCCCAAAGATGCGTCGCTGCCAAATTTCGTATTTTACACAGCCTTTATGGAATCTTGCCAATGCGAGAAATGTTTACACGGCAAGAATCTGTCAGTTAGGTTGTTGCTACTCTTTTGTGTTATTCTAGCGCCGCTCAACGACTCGCTGCAGGCTCAATCGATAGGCCTGCGTGCGGTTTTGAGTGCGTCGGGTGACGAAGTTCATGTCCTTCGCGATGGACAATCCGATCCTATTCTGACTCAAGTGGCTAAGTCAGATTTTCGGCCATACCTGCATCCAGTTGTCGCTCCGGACGGCAAAGGAGTTATGACGCAGTTGAGCCCAGACCATCATCCGCATCAGACCGGGATCTTCTGGGGATTCACAAGCATCAACGATCGAGATTATTTCCATCACCCGCAAGGTGACCACTGGCGTCGAGTGTCGGTTGGCGTTTTGAAGGGTCAAGCCAAGGATTCAGTGGACAGCGTTCAGTGGCAAACTACCTACGAACTACTGGATACGGCCGGTCAGCCGATCATGCTGCAGAGTCAGGTTTGGACGATGCGAGATGTTTCCGGCCAATACATTCTTGACCTTCAGTGGACGGGAATTGCCAAACAACCTTTAACCATCGATCAATCCGATTACGGAGGATTGTTTATTCGCATGCCGTGGCATGCTCATCAATCTGCTCGGGTGATCAACAGCAGACGTGAAGTGGACCAGCGAGCCGAGGGACAGCAAACGGTCTGGCTGGACATAGGTATGAAGCTGGCTGGACGCGAAGATCACGCTCACATCACGATCTTTGATCACCCCGCCAACAAAGGGTTTCCGCATGCATGGCGCGTCGATGGCCAATTGGGTGTTGGCCCTGTGCCAACTCGC
Organism: Aureliella sp.; assembly: GCA_036804625.1. GTDB lineage: Bacteria > Planctomycetota > Planctomycetia > Pirellulales > Pirellulaceae > Aureliella. Next base: position 1,608 of record DAIRSD010000135.1, read on the forward strand.
AAACAAGCTTGGGAATTGCAGCCTGGACAACAAGAGACGATTCGCCACCGAATGATCTTTTATTCTGGGGCGATCAGCAACGCGCAGATCGCTCAGCAATGGTCCGAATATTCGGGTTTGGCTTCGGAATGGGTCGAATGGCAGTTGGCTCAGCAGGAAGGCCTGCAAGCTCATATGCTGACGCCACAACAGGCTGCAGATCAGATGACATTGCAGCCAGGCTTCGCAGTCAATGTGTTTGCTGCTGAACCGACGATTTCGCAGCCAATGGCGTTTTGTTGGGACTCACGTGGACGGCTTTGGGTCGCTGAAAATCGTGACTACGAGACTCGCCAGTCGGGATTCTCGTCGGATGGAACTAGCCGCATTCTAATCTTGGAAGACACGGATCGAGATGGAGTGGCGGATAAGAGCCATGTGTTCTTGGAAGGGATTCCATTTCCATCTGCGATTGCAGTAGGCCTGGGCGGCTTATGGCTTGGCGCGCCGCCCAATCTGCTGTTCGTGCCAGACGAAGATGGTGACGATCACGCGGACATGCAGTCTATTCAGGTGCGGCTGACGGGTTGGGGTATCCTTGATCGTCACGAAACGCTCAATAGCCTCCACTGGGGGCCCGATGGTTGGTTGTATGGCCTGCAGGGATTCGCCACGCCGTCGCGAGTCGGAAAACCGCTTGGTTCTGGCAAGATCTATCGTCATAACGAACCGTTTCCGGAAGACATTCGGTTCGATGGTCCGGCAGTCGAGATCAATGGCGGTGTATGGCGATATCATCCCACCCAACAGATGTTTGAAGTGGTAGCGCATGGCTTCAGCAATCCATGGGGGATCGATCATGACCAGCATGGTCAATTGCTGATCACAGCCTGCGTGATCCCTCACCTGTGGCACGTGATCCCAGGTGGAATCTATCATCGCCAGGGAGGCCGCCACTTTAATCCCTATGTCTATTCCGACATTCAGACGATTGCTCAGCATCGGCATCGATCGGCACACGGAGGAGCCAGAGTCTACCAATCCGACGCATTTCCTGATCAGTATCGTGGTCGCGTGTTCATGGCAAACATTCATGAGCACGCTTTACTAACGGATATTGTCCAGAGTCGCGGAAGTGGTTTGGAAGCCAGACATGGAGATGACTTTGCACTTGCCAATAATGCGCAGTGGATTGGTTTTGGAGTCGAAATCGGACCTGGCGGCGAGGTGTATGTTTTAGATTGGCATGATGCTGACATTTGTGGCAAACAGGTACTCAATAAGGAAACAGGACGAATCTTTCGTTACACGTACAACCAAGCGTCGGCTAGTGATTTTCCGAATCGATTTGGCAACCTGGATCAGCTAAGCGATTCAGAGTTGGCCGACCTACAGGCTGTCCCCAGCGCATGGCACGCCAATCGCGCCCGGTTGACCTTGCAGCACCGTTCACAGTCGCGAAGCCTTTCGCCGCAGGCCATCCAGAAGTTGAATTATTGGTTAAGCGGTGAGCACTCAGAGCCGATTCGTTTGCGGGCTCTTTGGGCGCTTTATGTTTCAGGTACTATTTCCCATGCTGGCTTGCATGGCCTACTGGATGATCCGCAGCCCTATCTTCGAGCATGGGCGGTTCAATTGTTGACTCAGGGCGCGGACGGAGCGACCAGTTCTAGCAGCGATTCTGTTCAACAACTGATTCAAATGGCAAAGACGGATCCGTCACCAGTTGTGCGGCTCTATTTGGCCTCGGCTGCGCAGCGTTTAAACGACAACGCCCGGTGGATGCTGCTGGAGCATCTGGCTGAACATGCGGAAGATGCTGAAGATCACAATTTACCAAAAATGATATGGTTCGCGCTGGAGCCATTGGTAACACGGGACCCAGCCCGCGCGGTGCGGTTGGCCGAGCGGTCTCTCATTCCGCTACTTTCGCAGTTTGTAGCACGTAGAATGGTAGATGCTGAAAGTTATGAACTGCTGCTGGATCATGTGACTCGTCCCGATCAACCAGGGCAACTAAACATGCTGATTGGCATGCGGCAAGCGTTAGATGGACGATATGACGTTCCAGCCCCCAACGGATGGGATCGAGCATACACAAGTCTACAAGTCCAAGGGGGTAGAATCGCGGAAGTGGCCGACCAGCTTGCCGAACAATTCGGCGATCTAGTGGCTGCCAAAAGACTGCTAGCGACTGTAAATGATCAACAACAAACACCTATGCAGCGATGCCAGGCGATTGGGCAGTTGGCTGGACGCGCACGGCCAGAGCTTGCGGATCTGCTACCTGGCCTGCTGGAGAATCCCGAATTGCGTGTTGAGGCGATTCGCGCGATTGCCGCCTATCAAGATCGAAACTTGGCGGAACTTTTGGTGAGGCTTTATCCATCGTTTACCTCCCTGGAGCGCCAAGAAGTAATTTATACGCTGGCCAAGCGTGCTGAATTCAGCCATGTCTTAACGTCAGCCATAGCCCAAGGTCGTGTCCCCAAGAACGATATACCGGCACACGTTGCACGACTGATGCGACGGAGCGTTGGCAACCGGTTTGTCGATGTGTGGGGGCCGATCGATGAACTAGCGTTGGACAAGGAGGTGCTTCTGACCAAATACCGCGAGCTGCTTCATCCGCAGGCGATCGCCCAGGCGGATGTGGCTGAGGGTAAACTATTGTTCCAGCGAAATTGTGGAGCATGCCATCAGATACACGGCCAAGGAGGTAAATTGGGCCCAGATATCACCGGCGCTAATCGTGGTAACTTGGAGTATCTGCTGAGCAATATCGTCACGCCAAGCGCAATCATCCAGGACGATTATCGCATGCACATCGTTCTCACGGATGACGGCAGGATCTTTTCGGGAATACCAAGCGAGGAAAACGAACGTCACCTGAGACTACGAGTCGCTGATCGCGAGGAGCCGATCGTGATTGCCCAATCAGAGATTCAGTCTCGCGAAATAGCTCAGGTTTCCATGATGCCAGATGGAATTCTGGTCAATCTAAATGATTCTCAGATTGTCAACCTGTTCGGATATTTGCAGCGTGAGCCGTCGGCAGCCCCATAGCCTGAATCGGTATCCGAAGCCCCCGAGCCGAGCGGCAGATGAATTTTTTCCAGTCGAAGCGGGACTTGCCAGAGGTTCCTTTATTACGAGAAATTCTGACAAGGAATTCTGGCGAATCCCACTACGGTAATTCTTTTTCCGCCGCTGATCTTAGGTCCTGGGTTCATCTGGCTATACAATACATAGGCCAACACGGTCAGAAGAATGATGAACACTGATAGCAATATCATAATCAGCCAACCATAACGCTTCTGATTGCGTCGCTGGTGGGAGGTTGGAATTGCCTGAGTTGCTTGGTCGAGCGTGCTGGGCGAATTAGGTGCTAATGGTTTCTTTGTCGCTTGAGGCGACAAAGGTGGTATCTCAGCAGTTGTTTTGACCAGTAGATCCTGCGAATTAGAGCGTTCATTATCTGAGCTGCGCTGGAGGTAATGGCCAAACACATCATTGGCCGACTTCCAGGCAGGCCAATCATCGCGCCAGACATAGTGGTCCGACCCAATGCGACCTTCCCGTAACCAGCGGAGCATCGTGGCCGCTGGAGTAGGGCCGAATTGTTCTCCCGTTGCGGTTCGAAGATACCAAATTGCGTTGGGAGCTTGAGCGATAACTGCCGGTGCGTTAGGGTCCATTGCTTCTATTGCATTCGTTGCAGCAACGGCAACAGTTTCGGAAGCCGATTTTGATACTTCATCGTTTGTGACCATCGGCTCCTGAGCGTTCTCCAACTCTAATACCTGCTCACCTAGATTATCGTCGGCAGTCTCTTCGCCTACACTTTCGGCTCCAACAAATTTGGTTTGAACATCCAGTGAACGGGCAGCACTAGCCAATGGAATGCGAAATGACCCATTGCAATTCGGACATCGGCCGCGCTTTCCTGCTTGAAAATTTTTGACATGCAGCACGTGGCCGCAGTGGTGACACTGAAAACGGATACCCAAGTTGATCAATCCTTCGGCCTGGGCTAATCTGCCCGAGAGTTTCGTGTTGGTTATGGAAATATTACGGTAGATCAAACGTTCGGCTACTAATGCCAATCCGATCGATGAAAATTGAGGCTAAATACTTCGGAACTTGCTATCAGCCGAAGTACGTTAGCACCCAATGTTGGCGGCATCCAGGTGCTAACGCACTCCTAAGCTGATTTAGCAACGCATTTGCGAACAACTCCGAAGCAATGTCTACTTCCTTGTTGCAATAGTCGGCAAGCAGACTTGCCGTTATTATAATGGAAAGTGCTAATCGAACAAAATGCCTGTCAATCGACTGATGATGAATCCCGAAATACAAACGACCAGCGGTTAGCAGGTGCGGCGCTGATTGAAACCATGAACTTAAACGGTAACTCATCTCGAATCATAGTGCTAAGACCGATTGTCGATGGCGTTTGGTCTGTTGTTGCAATTCTGATGTTGCTGGCTGGGATGTGCTTTCATGTTGCACCATCCCAATTGTTGGCTCAGCCGTTCGAAGCTGAGCCTTCCAAGCAATTCTCCTCAGCAGATATCGAATTCTTCGAAAAGCAGATTCGTCCAATACTGATTGACCGATGCTACGAATGCCATTCGGGAGTCGAACGGGCTGGAGGCCTGTCGCTGGAGTCGCGTGAACAGATTTTTCAAGGAGGTGATTCTGGGCCCGCATTGCAGGACGATCCAATCAACGACAGTTTGTTGCTTCGGGCCGTATCGTACCAAAATGCGGACTTGCAAATGCCGCCCAGTGGGAAATTGTCCGACTCAGAAATTGATGCTCTGAATCTTTGGGTTTCGCGTGGAGCGCCAGATCCACGACGACCGGCGGTCGTCGAAAGTTCGTCTGCGTCACCTAAGGGAATGAGCTTAGAGGATGGTCGGCGGTTTTGGGCATTTCAACCGGTATCGGACCCACCCATACCAGATATACGTCAAAGGCAATGGGTCCAGTCGCCAATCGATGCTTTTGTACTTCAGCGGCTGGAGCAACATGGCGTTGATCCTGCGCCTGCCGCAGATCGACGCACGCTGATTCGTCGACTTTCGCTGAATCTGACCGGCCTGCCACCCACAGTGGCTCAAGTGGATGATTTTGTTAACGACCAGTCTGTTGCCGCAACTGAAAAGCTGATCGATCGCTTGATTGCCTCGCCGCACTACGGGGTGCGCTGGGGCCGGCACTGGTTGGATGTTGCTCGCTATGCAGATTCCAATGGTCTTGATGAGAATTTGGCTTTTGGCAACGCTTGGCGGTATCGAGATTACGTAGTTAATTCGTTCAACCACGACAAGGCCTACAATCGCTTCGTGCAAGAACAAATTGCTGGAGACCTAATGCCCGGGGCTAATCAAGAAACTTGCACAGCGACTGGATTCTTAAGTCTAGGTGCGAAGGTATTAGCTGAACCAGATGTCGAAAAATTGGTGATGGATACCATCGATGAACAGATCGATACGCTGGGCAAAGCCTTTATGGGCCTTTCGCTTGGCTGCGCGAGATGTCACGACCACAAGTTCGATCCGTTGACTCAACGAGACTATTACGCTTTGGCGGCTATTTTCAAAGGTACGCGCACTTTCTCCAAGGAGAAGTTTGGGGCCATCAAGTATTGGTTTGAACACTCGTTCACTCAGCCCGAAGAACTTGCGGCGATTCAGCAGGTCGAAACCGATATTGCGGCCGCAAAAAATGCTGCCAGTCAGTTTAAGTCCAAGACAATGTCTGATATTCGACAACAGGCTCAGCGCGACGCAGCAAAGTACTTATCGGCCGCTGCCAGCTTGCAACCTGGTATGACTCTCGGTCAGGTGGCGGCGGTTGCCCAGCCAATGGGCTTGCACCCAAGAATTCTGTATCACTGCAGATCCCATCTGGAAATCCATAAGCAGAGTGAGTTTTTCCTAGCATGGCACCAGTTGTCGTCGCGGCCCCAGCAAATATTGCAGCATTACGAGAGTCTGTTTCAAGAGGCCGAGGAGGCCCTGAGAGATGCGAAGCAGACGGACCCTGCGATCAATGCGCTTAGCGATCCAAGGCTCGAACAAGCCAGACTTGAATTGCAAGATCCATCTGGGTTTCTGGTGGTTCCTCCTCAGGCCGAATATGCAATGGACTCCCAGCAGCTACGCGAATACCATCGCTTGATGGATATCGCAAGGTTGATCGAGAGTAAGGCAATGGACTATCCTCAGGCCATGGGTGTCAGCGATCAAGCGGTCGTCCAGAAATTGGCAATCCACATACGCGGCAGCCATCTGAATCTTGGAGAAGCCGTCGCTCGCGATTTTCCAGCAGTGTTGCGTACAAGTGTCGTTAGTCCTATCTTTCCTGAGGGGCAAAGTGGTCGTGCTGAATTGGCTGATTGGCTGGCCAGTTCCACACATCCGCTGACTGCTCGAGTAATCGTCAACCGAGTTTGGGGATGGCACTTTGGTCGCCCTCTAGTGACGACGACTGAGAATTTTGGAGTGCAAGGAGCACCGGTCTCGCATCCCGAGTTGCTGGATTGGTTGGCAAGACGCTTTATGGCCTCAGGCTGGTCGATTAAATGGCTCAATCGAATGATTCTCAACTCAAGTACCTATCAAATGGCTTGTGAAAATCCGAGTTTTGAATACGCGCAACAACTGGACCCAGACAACGAATGGTTATGGCGGTTCCGCCGCAATCGATTGGATGCCGTGCAGTTGCGTGACAGTATCTTGGTGGTTTGCGGCAATATTGACAACTCATTGGGAGGCAAGACCGTCCCGTTGCGCAATCGACAATTTGTCTTCGATCATACTTCGATTGATCACACAAAGTACGATAGTCATCGGCGTTCTCTTTATTTGCCCATTATCCGTAATAATCTCTATACATTGTTTGAGCAGTTTGATTTTCCCGATCCTACGATGCCAACCGGATGGCGGCACTCAACAACGGTTGCCCCACAGGCTTTGTTGCTGCTGAATTCCGATCTATTGGTCGAATCGGCCGAGCGACTGGCCAGTGACCTGGTTTCAGTTCACAGCGATGACGAAATGCGACTGTGCGATCTATTTCAGCGGATACTTGCAAGACCACCAACGCAGTTGGAGTCACAACAATGCCACCCATTTCTTAGTCAGTTCGATCAGCGTTCAAGCGAATTGAGTGCTCCAGTCGAGATAAAGTCGGCCAGCAGCAATTCGCAACTGCAGACTGGGACTGCGGCGCAGAGTGAAGAGCGCGCTTGGGCACTGCTAATTCAAAGCCTGATGGCTACCAACGACTTTCTATACGTGAACTGAGCTTATCGTGCATCATTCAGTGTCGGTCGACAATATCGATTCGTTGAAAGCAGCAGCAAGGTGTCAATTGTATCGTCGGCGAGACTTGTTGCGAAATACAGCGGCTGGCTTTGGCCATGTGGCCTTGATAGCCATGTTAGGAGATGTTGCGACTGGATCGCGAACTTTGGCCTCAGAACCAGAGGCAACGCAGCCCGATTCGCCACTGGCTGCCAAAGCGCCCCATCTACCCGCTCGAGCCAAGCGAATTATCTTCTTGTTCATGAAGGGTGGGCCTTCGCACGTTGACACCTTTGACCCCAAGCCCATTCTGGATCGCGATCATGGCAAGCCGCCTCCATTCGCCTTGCCTCGCGTAACCTTTGCGGCCCAGGGCAGTCTACTGCGTTCGCCTTGGAGGTTTCGCCAGCACGGACAAAGTGGCTTGGCGGTTAGTGAGCTATTTCCGCATGTCGCCAAACATGTCGACGATCTTTGTATCTTGCGTTCGTTGCACGGAACCAACCCGGCTCACGGCGGTGCGCTGCTCAAGTTACACACCGGCAGCGACCAATTTGTACGCCCTAGCATGGGCTCGTGGATTGTCTACGGCTTGGGCACGGAGAACCAGCACTTGCCAGCCTTTTTAACCATCTGTCCCACTTTGGCTCACGGAGGTGTCAACAACTGGGGGGCGGCGTTTCTACCGGCGCATTGTCAGGGAACACCGATCGGCAACGCTAGTCAGTCTTCCGAGCGGGCACAGGTGCGTCATATCCGTAATGATCGAATTCCCAAGGTTATCCAGCGCAGACAAATTGATCTGATTCGCGCACTCAACCAACGGCAACTCGAAAGTGTGCAAAACTCAGCAGACCAGCACGCGCTAGCCGGACGACTTCAGTCTTACGAGTTGGCATTTCAGATGCAGGCCACCATGCCCGAGGCGCAAAATCTCAGCGACGAAACCGAAATCACGCACCGACTGTATGGATTGGATGATCCGATTACCGCTAATTTTGGTCGGCAGTGCTTGATGGCTCGGCGATTCATTGAACGAGGGGTGCGTTTTGTACAGGTAACTCATTCGGATAGTGAGGTGCAATGGGACCAGCATGCCAATCTATATCAGGGACATACCAAGAACGCAGCCGAAGTAGACAAGCCAATTGCCGGACTTCTGTCCGACCTGAAGAATCGCGGGCTACTGGAAGATACCCTGGTTCTCTGGGGCGGCGAGTTCGGGCGTACACCTACGGCAGAAGGCAGCAACGGACGCGATCATAATCCGCACGGGTTTACGATGTGGCTGGCCGGTGGAGGTGTGCGATGTGGAATAGCCTACGGCCAAACAGATGACTATGGCTACTATGCAGCGGTTGACAAAATGCACATCCATGATCTGCACGCCACGCTACTGCATCTGCTTGGGCTAGATCATCTACGACTGACCTTCCACTATGCCGGGCGAGATTTCCGCTTGACCGATGTGGCCGGCAAAGTTGCTCATGCGATCATCGCTTGATCGCTCGACCTGTATAGGTAAACGCCGCAAATCTCGGAAGGTTCTCCAAGTAGCGGCCTTCGCTTGAGGAGATTTCGAAACCAGCGCTTAGGATGCAATTTTGAATCGGGCGGTTTACTCAGTTGAACCTCTAAAACTCGTCACGATTAGGTGATCATCTTCTGGGGAAACACAACGCAGATACACCAGCAGATGGTCAGCTTGGCGTTGTACTTCAATGGCAGC
>DAIRSD010000136.1:0-10434 GCA_036804625.1 Aureliella sp.
TGAAATCAGTAGCATCGTCAGCGGTAAATAGAATAAGCTGACATATAACATGGCTCGTGCATTCGCGTGATCACGTGCGATCGCAAACCGCCACGCCGCCTTGGTTTGCCAAGCAGCTAAACCAACGATCAACGCACACAGTAGACCAGCCCTAAGGTTGACGGGTGGAATGGCTAAGAAAGCCAGAGGCACAAGAGCAATAGCGCCTAGCATGGCGTGCCAAGCTGCGCCGCGTCCAGTCTTGTCAGTAACGGTGATCATTCGGTATCCAGCCGCCTCGTATTGCGGCTGATACATTTTTGCAATGGCCATAAAATGCGGTAATTGCCAAGCGACCAAGATACCCAACAACACCCAAGCATAGGGTTCCCGCACAGAACCACCGCTAGCCGTCCAACCCATCCAAACAGGCAGAGCACCCGGAATCGTGCCCACTAGCGTGTCGGTCCAACTGACCATTTTTAGGGGAGTATAAACCCAAACATACAATCCCCAGGTTACTAGGCCCCAAAAGAGTGTCGACCAGTTCACGAAGTAGCCCAAATAGACGGCTCCGACGATTACTAATGCCCATCCCATCCAGGCAGCTTGGCTCGAAGCCACTCGTCCCGATGGCAATGGACGCTTGCACGTTCGCATCATCAACTTATCGCGTTCTTGCTCCAGCCATTGATTTAGAACGCTGGCACTTGCGGCGATCAAGGCGGTCCCCACGCAGGCGTTCAGCAATGTGTACAAGCTGACTGTTGTTGGCACGGCAACAAATGCCATGGCAACCGTCAGAAGAATCATGATCAAGATTCTAGGCTTGGTAAGTTCGATGTAGTAGCTCAAGCGTTGACGATAGGTCGGGATCGCCACCGTTGCAATGGAACTCATGTTAACTTACCTCGCATCCACGCTCTGCCTCGCCAAGCGCGCAAGCACAGCAGCGTTGCCAAACTGATAATGACTGCCCCTGTGGCGACATGCGCCGTAGTGACCAGACTTTCCCAAAAGCCTTTGGATTGGATCGCATACCCGGCCAGTCCGGGAATGGACTCTTGCCAGGGCAAGGCGTAGTTCACCAACCAAGTTGCACAGCCCAGGCCAAGCTGCACGCACACTGCTCCCAGTATAAGCAAAGCCGGCCACTTGACACCCCCTAAGCGTCGGTGTGCTCGGAACGCCATCACAGTGCTGTAAAAAGTTGCCAACAATACAAGTGCCGCTAAGGTCAAGTGGATGTGAACATAACCCATAAAACGGCCCGGCAAAACATCTCCTGTCACATGCCTTAAGTGGGCACCTGCTATTACTTGCATGTAGGCAACCAACAGCAGTAACGTACTGGCTGGCACCAGTCCTTTGCCAACTCCGGATACCTCAGCGGACGGACCAGCGGCTTGTTGTTTGCCCCCTACCCACCATCGGGAACTCATCACGGCTGTGGCTGTGGCCATCGCCAGAAACAACTGGGCGGTACAACCATGGATCAGCGCGGCTACACGCTCGTCCAACAAGACTCGAACTCCGCCCAAAACCCCTTGCCCAACAACTGCCAGCAAGACTATTCCACACCAAGCCTTGAACCAACGACGACGATCGTAAAGCACGGCCACGGTCAACAGCAAAATGGCGATCAGACCGGAGAGTGAACCTAGAAGACGATGCCCATGTTCGACCATGAGATCGAACCCCCCATACAACCAGGTGGAGGGTGGATAGAGAAACATGTTCCAACCGTACGTGCCCGGCCAATCCGGTACCGCCATCCCGGCTCCGTAGGTCGTGACCAGCCCTCCCACCCATATCAATGGAAAGACTGAAACTGTCAGTGCAACTGCCGAGCGATGAACCCAGCGACTGTAGGTTTCCACCGCTTTTCCACTGCCAGCAGGCCGTGCTTGCGTCATGGTATACTCCCCTGCCCTGATGCAGGAACATCCAACTGACCCCAATGGGAAGTACCTCGCAAACTGTAGATATAATTGACCAGATCCCAAACTTGAGCTGTAGTTAGCCCCTGCGGCACGGCGGGCTGTAGCGCGACCGCAGGCATGGGGGTTCCTTCGATGCCATGAACGATGCGCAGGTACAGTTCTTCAGGCTGACCGCCGCCTCGAAATACTCCTAGTTGCAGATTGCGAGGTGCCAGCAGCACGGGCTTGAGTGCGCCGGATCGCAATAGCGGCCTAATGGCGTTCTTATCTGCAGGGTTCAAACCAATTCTAGTCGTCCAGTCTTTGGTCCAGTCGTCGTAGTCCCGAGGGGTACCTTGTCCACTTGCGTCAATCGCGTGGCACTTCGAGCAACTGGCAATCTCACCTGCAAACAGTTCGCGACCTCTGTTGACAGAATCCATCAATTGCTGTTGCCCAACGCTGTCGGTCGAAGCAACGCGACTCCAGAAGGGAACGTCCGCTCGCGGCAAAGGCAATGATTCTTCCATTGCCGTCCACCGAGTCAATTTCTCGCCAGCTAAATCTTCTAGCGGTTTGTATTGCTGCTTCCAGGTTTCGAGATCGCTAGATTTTAATTCTCGGACAAACAGTCTTTCCCCTTGTTCATAATCCAATTCGTATGCTACTTTCTCCAGAAGCTGCCGCTGTGTCTCGCCACGAGCTGTCAAGTAAATCACATAGTCGATCAGCGCTTCTAGCTCCTGCGTTTTCAAGAGCTTAAAGCTTGGCATACTGGTCCCAGGAATCCCTTGTTGCAGTGTGCGCATCAGATCTTGTCTTGTTGGTTTGGTTCCTATCGGTGTCGACTTGTACTTAAACTTGCCCAGCGTGAAATCGCGAGGGTAGGGACTCAGCAAGCGTGCGGCTGGCCCAAGACCGTTACCCGAGGTGCCGTGACAGCGGATGCAGTGCTTTCGGTACAGGCCGTAGTGATTGTCCTGCTGATCACTGTAAACAGCTCCAGCAGCCCGTTCCAGTAGCGGCAACGATACGACTTCAGGGCCCGTCATCGTAGGTAACGCGGGATGATTAGCGGTGCCAAACAATGATCGAAGCGCATCATGGACATCGGTCAGTGCTTGGCTTGGCAATGGTTGTCCAATTTCGATGGATAGACGTTCCGAGAAAACCTTGTCACTGCCAAATTCGATGGTGGAGGTACCACAGCCTGACGCGGTCAGCACAAGCATACAAGCTGCGATCCATTGCGGCACGCAGGGTTTGGGCTTGGTGAGTTCCATCAATCGTCGATTCTTCCCGGTAGGATACATCTACCGTTAACGCAAAATGCCAGCATGATTCGAAAACGAAGCCCTACAGATTGCAGTCACTTCTGAATTACCGCAATGAGGCAAACGGTCGCAGCCCTTTGTATGTTGGCTTGAAAACTCTTGAGACGACCTCTGGCGTTTGAGACCGCATTTCTTAACTGCGCGTAACAGGCTACCGATCCGAATCAACCAGAATCGCCGCTAGCCTGCTGTGAGTCTCGGGTGATCGAAGAGCCAGCTTGCCGAATCCCTGCACCGCCCCCGCATCGATCGCCAGTTGTTGGTGCTCCTGGTAGTTGGTCACTAACATTACGGGAACACTGGAAAATCGAGTCTCAGCTTTGATCTTGCGCACAACGTCCAGGCCATCAGAGTAGTCTTGGTCCAGCTTTCGATTGACTAAGACCAGATCAATTTGATGCTGGGTTAGCAGCTCAAGAGTATCATTAATTCCGTGAGCCTGCAAAACTTGAGCCCCAAAATGCTGCGCCAGCAATTGGCGTATCGAAGCGTGGTCAGGTTCGCAATTGCCGACATCCAGAACTGTTTTGGGCATAGGATTACCCCACGTTAAGGAAAATCCCCAAGCTGCTGCGTCGCATGGGGGATGAAATTAGATTAAAACCACCGTGATCCAATCATCGTGCGACAGATTGGCTGGCGGGGGATTGGGCCTGAGTCCGCTGAGCGTCACATCCGCTAGTGGCTGCCGTAAGTACCATTCCCGACAAGAACGACAGTAGGATTAATCCCGCCGCCTGTACTTCACGCTTCATCTCGATTTTACCTCGTTATTCCAGAAACTCGTCCGTTGGATCAAATTTAGGCGTAGCAATGATGGCCACCTTCATGGCTCCCACTGCCCGATGCTTGGTCCCGGGACTGATCACAACGGCCGAATTGGGTCTGACAGCCACCGGCTGCCCATCCAGTTCCAAATATGCTCCCTGTTCACACTCCAAGATGAAGTAGGTTTCGGTAGTCACCTTATGGTAGTGGACTAACGCCTGCTGTTTGATCAAGGTAACGTGCAACGAATAGGGAACACTGGCTTCATCCAACAAAGCGCGTCGAGCCTCGCCGCAGTGACATGCAATTTTCGGCAATTGCTGAAAATCTACGAAAATATAGGGATGTCCTGCCGTCATCGCTCGATCGCTCCCCCCGAGTAGCCAGTTAATCTGGTAAAACCATAGCGATTGTTCGGATAATTCTCACCGATCAGCCTATTCCGTAAAGGGGGGTTATGGCTTGACGTTTGGCGGTCCGTAGTAAACATGCGCACACCTACCTAGACAAATAGATGAGCGACTTTAGGGGTTAACACCGACCTTGCTGGCCCTATATTTTACCCAGAACAGCCAGGAGTCACGCAGGTTAAAAACTACCAATTCAATTGCCGTAACTCGTTTCTCCAAAAAGCCTTGTGCCGCCTCAACCTTTGCTTTTGGACTTACCGATACCTGATGCTGACTCAGGTGGTAAAGGCTCGACCGTAGCGGCCTGAGTCGAGGGTTGAGATTACTGAATCGGGGAATGATTCGTCTCAGCCTTTGGCGCGGAAGACCCAGGCAGAAACTTGGGTGTGTCAGCAAAGCGAGAGGGTTTAACCTTAAGTTTTGCATCCGACATCGGCACACGAAGTGAAACGGGAAAGATTGAATCTAGTCCTTCAATCGACCTGTTTGTTGCCAACCCGGTCAGAGGGCGATTTCGGCGGCGACTTCGTACGTCGAAACCGGTCTCGGCCACCACCCCCATTTCGGCCCGCCGCGCTAATCAACAACGGTTCATCGTTTAGGGAGTTGAGAATCGATGAAATGGAACAATTTGATCGGAACCCTTGTTATAGGCGCTAGCCTATGTACACCGACCTTCGGTGGAGGGTTGTTAGACCGCATGTTGGGTCTGAAAGGTTGTGGCTGTGACAGCACTTGCTGCGATACTGGTTGCAGTGCTGATCCTAGCTGTGGATGTGAGACCGCTTGTCACGATCCTTGCTGCGAGCCAAGCTGCGGATGCGAATCCAAGGGCTGTGGATTGCTAAGCAAATTGCGTGGCCCAAGCTGTGGTTGCGAAAACAACTGCTGTGACCCCTGCTGCAATGAAGCACCAAGCTGTGGTTGCGAAAACAACTGCTGCAATGCTGCACCAAGCTGCGGTTGTGAAAACAACTGCTGCAATGCTGCACCAAGCTGTGGATGTGAAACAGCATGTGATCCATGCTGCCAGCCACGTCGTCGCCCCATCCTGGAGCTGTTGGGCAAGATCGAATCCAAGAAGCGAGAAATGCTTCGAGTATTGTTGAGCTGTGGAAGCAAATGCGATAGCTGCTGCGACAACGGCTGTGGCGATCCTTGCTGCGAGCCAAGCTGTGGTTGCGAAAAGGGCTGCTGCAACGCTGAAACAAGCTGCGGAAGAGAGAAAGCTAGCAATGAACCTTGCTGCGAAACAAGCTGCGGATGAGAGTCCAAAGGCTGTGGTCTGTTGAGCAAGCTGCGTGGTCCAAGCTGTGGTTGCGAAACCAACTGCTGCGATCCTTGCTGCAACGCCGCTCCAAGCTGCGGTTGCGAAAACGCTTGCAGCGACCCATGCTGCGATAGCGGTTGCAAGTCGAAGGGCTGTGGATTGCTGTCTCGCCTGTTCCAGAAGCGCAACAAGTGCTGTGACGCTGGTTGCTGCGATGCTGGCTGCTGCGACACATGCTCAAGCTGCAACAGTGCTCCTGCTGCACCAGCCGCTGCTCCCGCAGTATCTGGCGAAGCTGCACCTCAGCCACCAGCTCCAGTAGTTGACCCAAGTGCTTACCTGCAAAGCAATCGACGTGTCGTCCAAGCTACCAGCTATGTTCGCTAAGCTGCGGTTTAGCTCATACTGATCAGCTTCAGATACGTTACAATTTAACAGCCCGCTAGTGAAAACTGGCGGGCTGTTTTGTTTTGATCGACTACCCACTCGGTCAACCGACTTCACAACTAGTCCTTGTTGCTTAGTCAAATGACCCAAAGGCTAAACCAAACAACTTCAGTCTCGGCAACCCATTGGGCTAGCTCCATCGATTGGCAGTTCCTGCTTGGTACTAACTGCATGGGACTAGATAGGCTGGAACTGAGTCAGTTCATTGATTCGTTGGGCCAACATTCACCGCGCTGTTTGAGATTGCGGAGCGAGAATCCACGGAATCAATTGCCCTTTGCTGTTGAGCCAGTTCCTTGGCACACACGCGGTCGATGGGTCACTGATCCGCAAGTTAGACCGGGTGCCTATTTAAATCATGCGGCTGGGGATTACTACATCCAGGATGCCGCTTCGATGCTGGCATTGACTCTATGTCAGATCCAACCGGGCGATCAAGTTTGCGACCTTTGCGCAGCCCCTGGTGGAAAAGCCTCCGGTCTGTTGGAACAGTTAGCTGGAACTGGATTCGTAGTCGCCAACGAAGTGATTCGTAGTCGCGTGGAACTACTGCAAATGGCGCTGTGCCGAAGTGGCTGGGGAAGCCACATGACAACCAATCATGAGGTTGAATTTTTGGCGAACTGTTTTCAGCAGCAATTTGATTGTGTGTTGGTCGATGCACCCTGCAGCGGACAATCGATGCTGGCCAAAGACAAGCAGAGTCTGGCTGCCTTCAGCCAGTCCCAGATCCAGCATAGCGCTGCTCGACAAGGTCGCATTTTGCAAGCTGCCTCTAGACTTGTTCGACCAGGCGGACGATTGGTCTACTCAACTTGCACTTTCTCGATTCAAGAAAACGAAAATCAGATCGAAGACTTTTTGCGGGCCAACTCGCACTGGCAGATTGCGCCGCTGGCCGAACTGACAAAATGGTCCAGTCCCCTTCTGCCCGGCAGCTACCGCTTGTGGCCTCATCGTGATCGGTGTGACGGTGCCTTCGCAGCGGCCTTGCAGTGCAACCAGGCTGACGAGTCACTGGCAAGACAGGGCACAGAAAGGTCTGTGAACTCGCCCACATGGAAGCCTTGGAAGGGACGTTGGTCGCAGCTGGAATTTCTTTCGCCGCAGCAGCCCTCTTTGACAGATTATGTCGCTTGGCAGAAGGGGGATTCAGCCTTTCTTTTTCCTGAACACTTAAGCTGGATGATACCGGTGGCACATTCGAGCGTTGCCCTGTTCCAGGATAAAGGGCATCGCACCCAACCCAGTTATGGAAGCGCCGTATTGTCGCACCCCGAATTGAAACCTGCCTTGTCCCTGGATCTGACTGACCAAGAGGCACACCTGTTCATGACTGGACAGAGCCTCCAACCCAATCAATCAAATCAAGGCGACGGCTGGTGCCGAGTCCAATGGCAAGGCAGACCCTTGGCTTGGGGGAAACTTGTGGGAGGTGTTCTAAAAAACCATTTACCAAAAATGTTGCGTCAATCCGGACTGATCGAACTGTGACTAGAAGATGAGGAATCGGCTTACCAGAATCTTGATTTTGGTACAGAATGATTTCTTCTGGATCGTCAGCTTTAATGTTTGCATTTGTTGCGCCTAATTGCTGGGCATATTACCGATGGCATCTATCGGAATCGCGTACTATTGTTTATTCACTCGCGATCTTCAAGGGAAGCAAGCGTGTGATGTTGCCTTTTTATTTGGAGATCATTCATGACTGGCCAACCATTGCGTATCGTCATCGTAGGTGGAGTCGCTGGAGGCGCAACGGCCGCTGCTCGTGCGCGCCGCGCTAACGCCAACGCGGAAATCATCGTACTAGAGAAGGGGCCGGTAGTCTCTTTTGCTAACTGCGGGCTACCTTATCACCTGGGCGGAGAGATCCAAAATCGCGACAAGCTGCTGGTCGCCACTAGCAAACTTTTCTGGGATCGTTTTCGCGTTCACGTACGCACCGGGCATACAGTTCAGACGATCGATCCCCAGGCCAAGCTGGTCAGTGGACAGACTGTTGATGGTAGTCGCTTTGAACAAGGCTATGACAAACTGATTCTTGCGACAGGCTCCGAACCCCTGCGCCCCGACTTCTGCAATGTACAGGCCAACAATCTGTTCCAATTGTGGACGCTGGATGACATGGACCGCATTTTAGCTCACATGAACGATCGCACGTTGTCGCGGGCCACGGTGATTGGTGCCGGATTTGTAGGCTTGGAAGTGGTTGAGCAGTTGGTGCGACGCGGGATACCGACCACGCTAATCGAGCGGTTACCGCAAGTACTCGGACCATTGGACTGGGAGATGGCCAAGCTGATCCAGGCTGAATTAGAACGCAATGGCGTGCAGGTGCTAGTTGACGCCAGCGTATCCGAGCTTCAGGTCAGCCAGGGGCAGGTAACCGGCCTGAAACTTGCCGACGGCCAAGCGATGCCTTCGGAACTGGTGATCGTAGGTGCTGGAGTTCGCCCACGAATCGAGTTAGCACAGGCAGCCGGTTTGCAAATCGGCTCTGGCGGAGGAGTGACAATCAACAGGTATTGTCAGACCAGCGACCCCAACATCTACGCTGTCGGAGACATGGTGGAATATCACCATGGAACCTTGAATCGCTCATTACGCATTCCGCTGGCTGGGCCAGCCAATCGAGCCGGCCGAGTCGCTGGCTCGCACGCAGCATGCGGCTTCTCGCCCGAGTTAAGTCCCGTACAGGGTACTTCGATCGTTCGAGTATTTGATTTGGCTGCGGGCATCACCGGTCTAAGCGAACGTCAGTGCAAGCTGAATCAACTTGCGTATCGCTGTGCAACGATTCAAGCTGCACATCATGCCAGTTACTTTCCAGGTGCGATGAACATGACATTGAAGTTGGTATACTCGCCCGAGGATCGTCGCGGTCTCGGCGGGCAAGCGGTGGGTGCTAAAGGAGTCGATAAGCGTTTGGACGTAGCGTCCACGTTGCTGCATTTTCACGGCACGATCGATGATCTTGCGGGTCTGGATCTGGCCTACGCACCGCCCTTCGGCTCCGCCAAAGATCCTATTCACATGGCCGCTTTTGTCGCTCAAAACGACCTGGCCGGCTATCCTCAACTGCTACCAGCCGACACACGTTTAGACGTTTTTCAAGTGGTCGATGTTCGTAACGCGAACGAACTAAAACAACTGCCTCTACCAGATGCTATCCACATTCCGGTGGACGAAATGGCGCAGCGCTGGGAGGAACTCGATCCAAGCCAACCGACCGTCGTGGTCTGCCACTCGGGCAAACGAGCCCACATAGCCGCCAGTTGGCTTCAGGGTAAAGGTTTCACACAGGTCAATAACCTCAACGGCGGAATGTCCATTCGCAGACTAAGCGGTTCGTGAATGCGAGTTGTCGTTCGATGTGCCAGTGACCGATTATCGTCTTTACTTGGAAGACTAGTCGACTCCAAACCTGCAGCAGATCAATTATTTTGCCTCGCGGATGGCCGGTCAGTCGGAGACACTGGTTGCGGTGGGACTATCTCGAGCCTACCGCAATACCGACTCGCAGCCTGCTCGCCATTGGCTTCAGATCAATATTTTTACGTTTAGTTATTGAACTCAGAGCTGATCGGTTTTGAAGATGGCCAGTAACTGACAATAAATGCCCAACCCATCCAAATCAACATCGCTCCGAAGAACCAGAAAAAAGCAACTAAGACTAAAAACTCCATCCACCGGCCAAAAGTTTGTCGAGTGCCAATGAAGAACTCGGCCACCGGGAAGACCAGCATAGCCGCACCAATCAAGACGTTTACGCCCCAACAAAGTACCGCAGTCAACCAGCCGCGATAGACCCGAGCCTTCGGGTTGGCTGTTGCCACGCGACGCTTGATTTCTATTACCAATTGGTCGAATCGCTCACTCTGATCCTTCGCAGTTGACACAAATGGCTGAACTGGTGTTCCGAGATTCACTGTGTTGCTTATAAAGACGGGGCGAGTTTTTGTGGAGTAGATTCGGATGTATCGAGCCTTAAACGAGTGGCCATCGGAAGACTTGGCTGCCAGCCCATCGTATTCCCAGAGCTTCGTGATGGTCGAATATGGAATCGACTGAAGCTGGCGACCGTCAGCAGTGCAAACGTTGATCCCCTGGTCGCTGACCTGAAATACCTTCTGCTTGACAAAGGCGTTCAGTTGAGACGTATGAGTGAGAAGAGTCGAACGAAATGTATCCTGCGACCCAGTGGCTGTTGAACTAACCTGGTTGCGGTTGTTTTGAGATGCCATTGACAAGTTATTGCTTTTCTGGTGCGTCGTCTAATGTCATTTCTACATTCATATCAG
>DAIRSD010000137.1:0-10330 GCA_036804625.1 Aureliella sp.
CCGCTAATGTCGCCAGCGTCTTCGCCGAACATGGTTATCCCCGCCGAACCTAAGCTGGCCAAATCGATCGTGCCGGGCAGCGAGGCAGCTCCAAAGATCAAATAGCTTTCACCTGCATCCTCCTTGACATTGCCCGATGCATCACCGCGCACTGCCGCAATGATAACATCGTCGAAGCCATCGCCATTGACATCACCGGCGCTGCTGACCGAAATGCCGCTTCTATCGTCCGCATCTGCGCCAAAGATAGTAATACCAGCCGAACCCAAGCTAGCCAAATCGATCGTTGTGAGCAGACGGCGTTCTTCCAGGGGCTCAGTGATCAAGCGACGAAATAGGTTGCGATTGGAACTCGACTTTGACATCTTATTCTTTGAACGTCGCAATAGCGTCAAGAGCCGGTGGCTGATCGTCATGGTAGATACCCTCGTGAAGGACTCCAAGTAATTGAATGATCTTTATGGCTAATTTAACATGGCAAAAATTAGCCTTGGAGGTATGTTGTGTTTCACCGACACCCGGTTGCTCTGCGCATCAAAGCTCAGGCTTTCCATGCCGATTCGCCGATGATCAAGAAAGTAACACAAGGCATCCAGTAACGCAAAAACCTGCGTAGCATCAACGCCATTGTTTGTACTGCATAGCATTCCGGCGATCAATAACCCAGTTCGCGACTCGGGGAAAGAAAACAGAGATTCCCAATGCCGAACAATTCAGCGGCCTTCTCAGAAATCGCTTTTGTGTAATCTAAATCAGGGAATACCCCAAACAGACAAGTTGTCGTTGTAGAAACCGAGGTAGCAAATCATGCGACGATTTGGCGGATCTTTACCGTGCCCGCTGGAATGCAGAACTCGATTTTAGATATCTCAAGCGAACCATGCAGATGGAGATCTTGCGCTGCAAAACACCTGAACTCGTGCGGAAGGAAATTTGGACGCACATCCTCACCTATAATCTCATTCGCACTATTCTCGCTCAGGCGGCGAGCAAGCACGACATCGAGCCGCGAACTATAAGTTTCAAAGGAGCAGTGTAAATACTGGAAGCGTTTCAACCGCTGCTTGCCATACACGGTGATCGCAGCTACGAATACCGACTCCATCGATCCAACAAGCTGCTCGACGCTGTGGCCACCCACCGAGTCGCCGACCAACCGGATCGTTTCGAACCACGGCAGAGAAAGCGTCGGCAAAAGAAATACGATCGAATGATGAAGCCAAGAAACGTACTCAAACGTGAGATGCTCTAATGACTTACATAGAACTACGTTTCATTCGTGGGCGTGTCCTTTGCACTTGGCTGCCAAGTAAATCGACTGCACTCGCTCAATCGCATTAGCAGGTAGGCTCAAGGCTAACACCAATAGAATTAGCCTTAGACTAGCCACCGCTTGCTGGGTCAAACTATTGGCCCTCTCGATTCCAGATACCACTCAAACCCGGAGGTGCTGCGGGAGTCCTATCCAATACAAACTCGCGTACACAGGATTTTCGAACGATTTGACGAGTCGCTGGTCTCTTGGTAAAAGGACTTGCAGGTGTACCGGGAAACGGGGCGCTCGGCTGAAAGCGAAGCCCCCGTCATGCAAATTGTTCACTATTCGCGACTCGGTTTCTACGGAGTACTCTTTACAATTGCCCCTTCTGTCAGTAACAATAATAGCATGTCACCACGGTTCGTTCTTTCTCTGATCCTTTCTTTCACCGCGCTTCAGGCCTGTTGGTTGCCTGCGTGTCGTGGATACATCGCGCGGGCGGATGGTGCCGCCCAGTCGCCGCTGCTAACTGAGTCATCCGATTTCGAGAAAGAATATTCAGAATTGGCCGAGGATGAAGACTTTCATCAGTTGGCCTTTGATAGTCCCCACGGTCGTGTGCTGGCAATATTCCAGCCGACTATCTTGATTGGGGCTGAAGCACGCATTGTCTGCGTCACTCATTTGCGCGGTCCTCCCGCCTGATTGAAACGCACTGACCAATTGAGCGTTTCGTAATGTCCTACGAGGATGTTAAACGATTGATCGTAAGTGCATCTGACTAGCTCCTTATCTTTTTTCGCTTGAAGTCAGTCACCCATTGGAGTCCTGCGTCATGATCACGCAGAGGACGGCCACGATGGATCCGTCAGCCATCGCTAAGTCGATCGACCATGCAGCGCATCTACTGCCTGCCCAAGGCCCCATCACGGTCTTTGTTCATCACAACACGCTGCATGCGTTTGAAGAGCTGAACTTTTACCAAGCCGTATTGCAAGGAGCAGAAGCCTTTGGCTGCCATCCCTATTTGTCTGAAGTCGAGTATCGACGCGAATTGGATTTGGGGGCGATCCGCCAACAGGATCTAAAAACCGCATTGCTGGAAGATTTAGCTGACCGCGACGACGAATTGATTGGAATGCTGGGTACACGCTTCGAATTGCGATGGTCGATGTTGTCACAACCCCTGCACGTAGCCCCTGCAAGCCAGTTGCGTTGGTTGGTATCAGAGACCGATGCGTTGCGAAAATTTCGAAGCGAGGTTGAGGCGGAGACTCGACAACGGATGATTGCATTGACGCGTCGATGGATTTTACAAGATGTCTCTAAGCAACCAGGCAGACAGGAACTGGCTCAGCAAGTTCCTCCGGCCGCTACAGAATTGCTTCAAAAGTTCAGCAGGCGAGATCCAACAGAATGGAGTCCGGCAACATGGGAGTCGTTTACGTTGCATTTGTTGTGGCGAGCCTGTCGACAAGGGGCTCATCATATCGCTGACCAATCTCATTCCAACCGTCATGCTCACTCGAACTGGGCTGGCCAGCGGCATCGCGATCTGCTGTATGCCGCAACCGGCCAGGATAGCGATTTGGCGGTGCATGAACTGCTGATTCGATTCTGCGCCGCCTTCCTGGACCAAGGTTTGTCTCAATGGAGTCTGCCCGACCGGGAAAAGGGATTTTTTCAGTCTTTTCTGAATTTGTATAAAAACGCTCCCTTGACGTCACTCTTTCCACTTGCTGGCCTGTCCAAGGAGTTGTGGCGAATTTCTGGACAAGGCTCCCAGCCCGCTCAATCGATCGTTGAATCGCTGAATTTGATGGGAGTGATCGAAACAGAAATGGACCAGTTCATCGCCAAGACTTTGTTAGCCCTACGTGGTTGGGCTGGCATGATCCATCAGATGGAGACTCGTGGTGACCGAGTGGCCCGCGCCGCGCCGCTAGGCACCTTGCTCGAGTTCCTCGCAGTTCGTTTAATTTTGGATCGGCTGGCGGTGCAACAACTGGCCCAAAGGCATATCGACCCCAATCTCCAACTGTCTACGTTGCGGGCTGATCTAAAAAAACAGTAGGCGGGAAGTGAAAATGGTCCGGTTGAAAGTCGAGCCTTTTCAGTATTTCAACTGGCTCAAATTCGGGGCTGGACACCTCAATCGCTGTTCGCGTTGCCAAAGTCTAACTGGCGACAACTGGTTCTCGAGATCGAAGCATTTTCGTCAACGGAACGAAGGAAAGTTTTTCAACTGGCGTTAGAACGCACTTATCGCCAGCAGGTCCTGAGCGCATACGCCCAGCACACTGGTCGCTATTGGTTGCCGCGTTTTGGCGACGATAGCCTAACCAACAGCAAGCAGCCAGCGCGTCCTAGTTTCCAAATCATCTGCTGCATTGATGATCGAGAGGAATCATTTCGCAGGCACCTGGAAGAGATCGATCCCCAGTGTGAGACCTTTGGCGCTGCCGGCTTCTTTTCTGCGGCCATGTACTATCGGGGGGCCAACGACGCACACTTCGTACCGCTGTGTCCGATCATCATGAAGCCTCAGCACTACGTGATTGAACAGGTAGATAGCCAGCAACAAGACCAACATGGTCGCATGATGCGAATCCGAAGAAGCTTGGGCAAGCAGGCCCATGAATTTCACACCAGCAGTCGCACATTCCTGGGAGGTTTAGGGACAGCCTTGATTGGACCTCTGGCGACCATTCCCTTGGTGGCCCGCGTATTGCTACCCAGGAGTACGGCTCAGTTTCGACGATTGGTAGGCAACGTAGTTCAGCCTCGACTAGCTACCCGGCTAACTTTGGAACGACAAGGCGCTGCTCCCGGCCAGCACCCCGAGGGTCTAGGGTTCACCTTGGACGAGATGGTAGGCATCGTCGAGCGACTCTTGCGAGACATCGGCCTGACCACCAATTTCTCTCAGTGGGTGATCGTTTGCGGTCACGGCTCAGCCAGTCTCAACAACCCGCACGAATCAGCCTACAACTGTGGAGCTTGTGGCGGAGGACGCGGTGGCCCCAATGCTCGGGCTATCGCCGATATGGCAAACAGATCCGAAGTGCGTTCAGCTCTTGCCGCGCGCGGCCTGAACATTCCTGACGACACGCTCTTTATGGGAGCCTACCACAACACGTGTACCGATCAGCTTGATTTTTTTGAAACGTCTCGCATAGCCGAAGATCGACTTGGTGATTGGCGACGACTGGTGGATCAATTCTATCTAGCTCGTCAACGCAACGCTCATGAACGCTGCCGCCGGTTTGAATCGGCACCGCTTTCGATCAATGCTGCAGCCGCTTTGCGCCATGTCGAAGCGAGAGCTGAAGACCTTTCTCAAACTCGCCCCGAGTATAATCACGCCACCAATGCCATCTGTACTGTTGGCCGAAGATCTCGCACTCGCGGCCTATTTCTGGATCGACGTTCGTTCTTGGTTTCCTACGATCCCAGACAAGACGATGCCGAGTATTCAATTCTGACTCGAATCCTGCAAGCGGTTGTACCTGTCTGCTCGGGCATCAACCTGGAATACTATTTTTCCAGAGTGGATGTGCCAGGTTACGGCTGTGGAACCAAACTGCCTCACAACGTGACATCGCTGATCGGAGTCATGGATGGTGCGGCCAGCGACCTAAGAACCGGTCTATCGGCTCAGATGACTGAGATTCACGATCCAGTTCGCTTGCTGTTTGTCATTGAGACGACACCTTCAGCTTTTTTGCAGATCATGCAGCGAAATCCTGTGATTCAGCGCATCTGCGGCAATGGCTGGGTGCAAGTTGCCACGCTGGACCCCAATTCGGATGCCATTGACTTACTTCAAGAATCAAACTTCGTACGTTTCCACGGGGACACTCAGGCTTTGGCGCAAGTTAGCTGTTCGATGGAATGGTATCGCGGCTGGCGAGGCAATTTAGGGTTGGCACATATTTTAGGCGGACTTTCGCCAACACCCACCACTCGATAATCAACCATTGAAAATAGACAACCATGCTGCAACAACTGTTTGAAATTTTAGCTTGGGTGGTGATTGGCTGCCCTGCCCTATTGCTGCTGATCTTGGGACTACCACCACTGGTAGGCAGACAGGTTCAAGAGCAGTGGATCGTACGAGTTACCAAGGTCATTATTTGCGCGGGATTACTGGCACTGACGGTGATCGGCGTCATCGAGTGGATTCCCGCAGGTCGCGAGTTGCCGCTTGCAGTTCGCTTGGGCGACTGGGTGAATCTATCCGAGGCGCATTTTCATTTTCGATTGGAGTTCATGTTTGATCGCCTGTCCATACCGTTTGCCATTCTGGGCTACGCCCTGTGCGGATTGATCTCGGCATTTGCAGCCAACTACATGCACCGAGAACCTGGCGTACACCGCTTCTTCATGCTATTTGCTATGTTTCTGTTGGGACTGATCTATGCGGCGCTAGCCGGATCAATCGAAACGCTGTTCTTTGGATGGGAGCTGGTTGGACTATCATCTGCATTACTGGTTGCCTTCTTTCATGACCGCCCGGCACCGGTTCGAAATGGCTTACGAGTGTGGTCGGTATATCGCTTTTCTGATGCGGCCTTTTTGATCGCTGCCGCAACGCTGCATCATTTGTCCGGTGAAGGAGAATTTCAACATTTGACAGGCTCGGGTGGGTGGCCCATGGGTCAGTCCGACATCGCTACCCACAATGCCACGCTGGTGGGTCTACTTTTGGTACTAGCCGCAGCCGGCAAGTCGGCGCTGATCCCTTTTTCCGGGTGGCTCCCCAGAGCCATGGAAGGACCTACGCCTTCGAGCGCCATTTTCTACGGAGCGCTTTCCATCCATTTGGGTGCGTTCTTGCTGCTGCGAATCGGTCCGCTGCTGGAAGCTTCACCAGCGTTATCTTTTCTGGTGGCTGGTCTGGGTCTGGTCACTTCGGTCTTCGCTGTGATTTCGGGTAGAGTCCAATCGGACATTAAGAGCGCTCTAGCCTTCGCCTCACTGACTCAGGTTGGCCTGATCGTCGCTGAAATTGGGCTTGGATTTCGATATCTGCCACTGGCCCACATCATCGGTCACGCCTGTTTGCGGACGTTGCAACTACTACGAGCCCCAACGCTTTTGAAAGATTATCAGGTGCTGGAAAACGCGCTTGGTCAGCGAGTATCCAACACGAGCAACTTGGAAGAGCGTATTCTACCTTTGGCTCTTCGAAGATGGGTTTATCGCATCGGACTTGAGCGGGGTTATCTGGATGCTTGTCTGGATGCTTTGATCCTACGTCCCTTTCTGTCGGTGTTTGTCTGGTGTGATGCAGCCGAACGTCGATGGACTGACTATTTGACTGGCCAGCCATCTCGCGAGTCCGACCGGTTGAAGGCCACCAGTGAGGTCATGGAGGAACTGCTATGAAGGAACTCCATTTTCCCTGGTTGGAATTGAGCATTCTGATTCCCTTGCTGGGAGCTTTGGTGACCAGTGCGATACGACTCAAGCGCGCGGATCGCGCACGCACCTGGGCTCTGTGGACGACAGGTATCACATTGGCTTTTTCCATCGCGGCTTGGCGTGACTTTAATCTGTTAAGAACGTTTGAAGCGCATGATCGATGGGACTTACTGCGTGGTCTGCGTGGTGCCGATGTCTTGGTGATCGACGAACTGAGCGCCCCGTTGCTTCCGCTGGCGTCGCTCTTGTATTTTCTGACAGTGCTATCCACGTTGCGAACCAAGGTACGTAGGATGTCCTTTGGCAACCTACTGTTTTCTCAAGCGATTTTACTCTTGACGCTCAGTTCCAAGGAACCCACCGTCGTTATTTGTCTGTTGTGCCTGAGTACTCTGCCACCGGTCATTGAACTGATCAGTCGTCGCAAGCCGATCCGCGCTTACGCAATTCATCTGAGCTTGCATGTGCTGTTCTTGACCATAGGCTGGGGATTTTTCTGGGCAGGCTCTTCAGATTCCCAGTCGGGCCTTTCCCATCTTTCTCTTGCAGGTATCGTGTTGATGATGCTGGGAATTCTGGTTCGATGCGGCGTAGCCCCACTGCACTGCTGGATGACCGACCTGTTTGAGCATGCAAGTTTTGGATCTGCGATTTTATTTGTGACTCCCATGGCTGGAGCTTATGGTGCCCTGCGTCTGATTCTGCCGATAGCGCCCGATTGGACGATGCGTATTCTGGCAGTCGCTTCGTTGCTGACCGCGCTCTATGCGTCCGGCATGGCGCTGGTTCAAAACGAGTCCCGCCGTTATTTCTGTTACTTGTTTTTGAGTAATTCGTCGCTGGTGTTAGTTGGGTTAGAAACTGCCACGCCTGCAGCCCTAACCGGAGGATTGTGCGTCTGGCTTTCCGTAAGTCTGTCGCTGGCTGGACTGGGGTTCACCCTACGGTCGGTTGAATCACGCATGGGGCGACTTTCGCTGCGAGACCATCACGGTCTGTACGAGCATACCCCAACGCTCGCTTGGCTGTTCCTGCTGCACGGACTGGCAAGCGTAGGGTTTCCTGGAACAATTGGGTTCATTGCAAATGAATTGCTGGTCGATGGTTTGATTCACCAGGTTCCTCTGTTTGGCGCGGTGGTTGTTCTGGTTGCGGCCATCAACGGCATCTCCATTTTGCAGGTCTACTTTCGCCTATTCACGGGCAAACGGCATTCTTCTTCCATTTCCCTCAAGATCCAGTTACCTGCACAGGTAGCCGTGCTGGTGTTAGCCGCAGTGGTGCTGGGCGCAGGCTTGGTTCCGCAGCCCTTCCTGTCCTCACGCTTCCATGCCGCCAATCAGCTTATGGAGCGTCGTCAGCCCGATTCTGTGTCCAACCCGTCAGTAAGTTCAGAACTTGACCAACAACAATTCCATTCCGAAACAGGTTCCCCAAAACGAGTGCAACCATGAATCCAACAAGTTCAGCCGAATCTGGTGAAAAAGCCTTGCCGTCCCCTTCGATCAAGCCAGAAGGAAATCTGAATGGTTTCAGGCAATATTTTTCGAAAGACTGTCTTGCCGGCTTCTTAGTATTCCTGATAGCCCTGCCACTTTGTCTGGGCATTTCCCTTGCGAGCGGCTTCCCGCCACTAGCCGGAGTATTCACCGCCATTGTCGGCGCTGTAGGTTCTACCATCGTTAGCAATTCGGAGATGACCATCAAGGGACCGGCCGCTGGTCTGATCGTCATCGTGCTGGGCTGCGTAGAAGCCTTCGGGGGCGACGGGATGACTGGCGGATGGCAGGCGGCAGATCAAGCCGCCTACCGCGCGACCTTAGCCGTGTGTGTGGCTGCGGCCATTTTTCAGGTTGGTTTTGGAATTTTTCGCGCAGGGATCATCGGCGAGTTTTTTCCAATTGCTGCCGTTCACGGCATGTTGGCTGCTATTGGCGTCATCATCATGTCTAAGCAGATCCCGGTTACTCTGGGCGTGACCGCCAAGGGGGAACCGCTGGAGCTGATCCGCGAAATACCTCAGTTTATCCTGGAAGCCAACCCGGCAATCGCGATGATAGGCATCACTAGCATTGCCATCATGTTTCTTTGGCCTAAAGTGGCTAAACTGAACCGCTTTGCCAAATTGATACCTTCTCCAGTGGTGGTCCTGTTAGTAGCCGTGCCGCTAGGGTTAGCGCTGGACCTTCTGCACGAGCACTCCTATCAACTGAGGAACCATCAATATCCGCTGGGAGAACAGTATCTAGTCGCTATGCCCGAACACGTCTTTGGCATGTTCAGCGAGTTCTACTGGCCAGACTTCACCGCTCTGCTGAAACCCGTGGCTTGGCAATGGATCTTGATGTTCTTTATGATTGGCACTCTTGAATCGATCTTAAGTGCCAAAGCGGTTGAGTTGCTGGACCCCTGGAAGCGCCGTGCCAACTTGGATCGCGACGTGGTGGCGATTGGATTGGGGAATTTTCTGGCTGGGCTAGTTGGCGGGCTCCCGATGATCTCGGAAATCGTCCGAAGCAAGGCCAACATCGATAACGGAGCCTGCACACGCTTCGCCAATTTATGGCATGGACTGTTTTTGCTAGCGTGCGTGGCACTGATACCCATGGTCCTGCATCTGATACCACTGGCCGCGCTGGCCGGAATGCTGGTCTATACCGGATTTCGCTTGGCTCATCCCAGCGAATTTTTAAACGTTTACCGCATCGGTCGCGAGCAACTGATCGTGTTTGTCGTAACCATGATCTCGGTTCTGGCAACAGATCTCTTGATCGGAGTTGCCATCGGCGTTGCGCTGAAAATGCTGATTCACGTCTCACGCGGTGTGCCCTTACGCTCGCTGTTTCGACCGCCCTTGCAGGTTGAGGAGCTGGAAAATGGCACTATCCGAATCGGTGTGGGTGACTCGGCCATTTTTAGCAACTGGATTGCGCTAAAGCGCCAGATCGAGAGCCAAGGTTTGTTAGAGGGCAAGAACGTGGTGCTGGATATGTCTCGAACCAAGATCGTGGACCACAACGTGATGGAGCGGCTGCATGGCATGCAGCAGGAGTTCCTAGAGCAGCAGTTGGAACTGACCGTCACCGGCATGGAAGGCCACTTAGCCAGCGGCCAGCACTCACTGGCCACTCGACAACGAGGTTTGGCCAGCATTCGTCGGCTGACGGTAGTCGTCGAACCGGAAATTGAGCGGCAGTTAGAGCATCGGCTGATCGAGTTGGGAGCCACAGGCTACACAGCCATCGCATGCTACGGAATGGGGCGACACGACCTGAACGACGCCAGCGAGGTTCCCTCACCCCGCGTCCGAATCGAAGTAATCGCACCGCCCTCGGTCGTCGACCGCATGCTCGATTACCTGTCCCAAGATATCATGCCAAAGCATTTCATCACAGCTTGTGCTGAAACCGTCGATGTCCTGCGACTGGATTCTTTTCTAGCTACCGAAAATTCCCATAGATCAGGAAACCATCTCAATTAGGCGATCGGCAGATGAAAATCTACCGAGAGCACCAGCCCGAAGCGCCAGCAAGCGTGTCTCGAAATCAATCAACTGACTCACTTGCTGGGCTGATCAGCTTAGGCTCTCGTGCGGCACTCCCTACGGTCGATCTTGTCCAGACAAATAACGGCAGACTAGCCCCC
>DAIRSD010000138.1:0-10305 GCA_036804625.1 Aureliella sp.
TCCAAAAGCCACAACGCCAAAACTCGAGCCGCCTCCAATCGCGACTGATTGTTGGACAGATAGGACATGCTAGGCCCGGTATCGATGACAAGAACCAAAGCTACCGGTGCATTGGAATCGGCGGTGGGCAGAGCAGGGCCATGAGTCATGGTTATGGCGCTCCATACGGCTGCACTAGTCCACAATAAACCGGCGCTCAGCGCAGCTAAACCCCAAACCATCCTTGGCCGCCGCGAAGACCACGCAATTGCAGCAGCCAACGTTGCCAGCGCAGCCAATACCACCAAGCCAGCAATTGCAATCGTGCTGCCCAACATAGCGCTGTGAACGCGCGGACGGGCCAATGCAAGAATCAGTGCCGTTACCAACAAAATGCGCAGAAGCAGTAGCAAAAAGTGTCTCAATCGCCAGTTTGCACTCTCCTCAAGTCGCGTCTGACGAACAAAACGCAGCGCAGGAAAATCGATCAGTTGTGGTTGTTGCTTACCCAGCAGATGCAAGGCGACCGGAATAAGCACCAGGGCCAGACCACCTAACAGCGAGAGATGAGCAAAATTCATGGACCAGATCCATCCTTCGACTGATCAAAAACGGTTTCGTCTTCGGAGCAAATACTCCATCAACGCTCGATCGTAGGGTTGACTTGTATCCAGTGGTACATAATCAATTCGCGATTCTGACAGCCTTTGTTTCAGCGACTCGCGAAATGCATTAATTCGGCTCCGATAGTCGGCCGCTGCATCGGCAGCCAACACAGGCTCGACTTGCCCGGTCTCTGGATCACGCATCCGCAAATTACCCTGAAAGGGAAAAGTGACCTCCGCCTCGTCCAAGACATGAAAAACGATGATGTCGTGCCCCGCGTGCCTAAGATTTCGAAACGCTCGCAGCATCGACTCCTGGTCGGTCAATAAATCACTAAACAACATTAAAAGACTACGGTGACGCAACATGGCGGTCAACTGAGCTAGCGAGGCAGCCAGATCGGTTTGTCCGGATACCTTCAGCCGCGTTAACTGGCTAAGAATCGTCGGCAACTGCCCGCGACGGCTACGCGGCGGCACACAAGCGCCAAGCTTGGTATCAAAAGTCACCAGTCCAACTGGATCTTGCTGGCTAATCATCAGATAAGCTAGAGCGGCTGCTAGACATATCGAATAATCTAGCTTCGTCAGGCTCTGGCGATAGGTGTAGTTCATCGATTGGCTCAGATCGATGGCTAAATATCCCGTAATGTTGGTTTCGGCTTCAAATTTCTTTACGTAATATTTGCCAGTCTTGGCGTATGCCACCCAGTCGATATCCTTGGGATCATCGCCCGGTGCATAGCGTCGATGCTCGCTGAATTCGACGCTAAATCCATGATAGGGACTTGCATGTAAGCCCTGCAGAAAACCACGCACCACCATCTGCGCGCGCAAGTCCAGCCGCTTGATTTGAGCGGCTAACTGTGGCTTGAGATACTGCTCAACAGCGACCATGGCTTTAGATCTCTATTTCTGACCCGATGCTGATTCAAACTTAGGAACGTCTGGGGCTGGTATCTCTTTGACCAGTCGCTTGACGATCTGTTCACAATCAAGACCCTCAGCTTGAGCCTGAAAATTGGTGCTTAAGCGGTGACGCAGAACCGGCACGGCTACTCGCCGAACGTCTTCGATACCAACACTAAAGCGACCATCCATGGCTGCAATCGCCTTGCCCCCGTTAATTAAATACTGACCCGCCCTAGGCCCAGCCCCCCAGTCCACCAGGTCCCTTACAAACTTAGGCGCGCGGGCATCGACCGTGCGCGTTGACCGCACAAGATGAGCGACGTACTTGACGATATACGGACTGACCGCCACGCTTTGAACCAGCTTTTGAATGTTCAACACAGCTCGCGCCGAAAGGATCGTCTGTATTTCAGGCCTCTCATTACGAGTCGTATTCATCAGAATCTGCTCTTCCTCCTCCAAAGTGGGATAACCTACCTTGATGTTGAACATAAACCGGTCCAACTGAGCTTCAGGCAGCGGATAGGTTCCCTCCTGTTCGATGGGATTTTGTGTTGCAATCGTGAAAAAAGGATCAGGCAGCGCATAGGTTGTCCGTCCTACCGAAACATCACGCTCTTGCATGGCTTGTAGCAAAGCCGCCTGAGTCTTCGGAGGCGTGCGGTTGATCTCGTCCGCCAACAAAATATTGGTGAAGATCGGCCCCTGCACAAAGTTGAACTGACGCCGTCCAGATTCATCTTCATCTAGTACATTCGTGCCAGTGATGTCCGAGGGCATCAGGTCCGGTGTAAACTGCACTCGATTAAAGCTAACATCGATGATGCGCGCTAAGGTGCTGACCATCAATGTCTTGGCGAGTCCAGGCACACCTTCAAGCAGACAGTGACCGCGCGTGAAGATAGCTGCCAGCAACTGCTCAACGACCTCCGACTGACCAACGATTACCTTAGCCAGTTCTTGCCGCATGGTATCCCGATGATCGCGGAATTCCTTCAGCAAATCGCCTACGTTTTTTGGTTTGGTGGACACGTCTTGCCATCCTATACTTAATCGCGAAACCAACTACTCACAGGCCGGACGCAGTTGCATGCTTAGCAGGTGACGCTGGCCTGGGGATGCGTTATAATCCTGCAGGCGATCTACGGCTCACACCCAACGACCCTGACTCGCAGACTACTTAGCCTGAGATTTCTAGCCGTATTATCAGCCAATGTGCCTAATGACAGGAAGACCATTATGCCGCCTATCCGGAATCTGATTGTCGGACTGAGCACAATTCTAACGGTTATGACGTTCAGCGGCAGGACACTAGCCCAGGTAGAGCTGACTCCTGCACAGGTTCAAAGGGGTATCGACCGAGCCGTCCAGTACTTGCTGAGCATGCAGCGTGCCGACGATGGCGGCTGGCCTGAAGTCTCAGACAACGACCGTGGAGCATCGTCGCTGGCCACCCTAGCTTTGCTGACTGCCGGTGTGCCGCCAGACAATCCTGCTATGCAACGCGCGCTCAGTTACATCACGGCCAAAGAGCTGGCTTCCACCTATGCCGTTTCGCTCCAGACGATGGCGATGTGCGCTGCCAATCCAAGTCGGTATGCTCCGCAAATCCAGAGGAATGCCCAGTGGTTGATCAAGAACCAGATGGAAAGCGGTGGTTGGGGCTACGGACACGTGCAGTCGGCGACCGACCCTTCCAATAGTCAATTTGCTCTGCTTGCTTTGCATGAAGTACAGCGAACTGGCATTCCGATCCCTGAACAGCAGAGGCAGAAATGCTTTGAATTGGCCAGGCAGTATTGGCTTAAGCAACAAGCCGACGACGGCAGCTTCTCGTACAACGGAAGCTCTCCCAGTGGAAGCATGACAGCTGCAGGCATCGCCTCGCTGATCATCGTAGGCTCCCAAAGTGATCAACTGCAGGCATCCGCCGTCACCGCAATCCTGTGTTGCGGCCAACAGCGCGACAGCGGACAACAAGTTCAACGCGGCTTAAGTTGGCTGGCGAGCCGCTTTAGCGTTACCACCAATCCCGGTGGCAGCCAACAGCATTACCTGTACTACATGTATGCCGTGGAACGCGTTGGCCGGTTGGCCGGCTTGCGCTATTTTACTAACCTAAATCAGATTCGCATCGATTGGTATCGTGAAGGCGCGTTGGCTCTATTGCGGATTCAAAACGAAAGTGGAACCTTTGGCACCTCCAGCTATGGTAACGAGATCAGCGAGGTATCATTCGGATTGTTGTTTCTGGCCAAAGGCAAAAGACAAGTTGTTCTTAATCGCCTTGAATATGGTCAGTCACAAGACTGGAACCAGCATCCGTTGTCCACTCAGCACCTGGTAGCACACACGGAACAGGCTTGGAAGCGAGATCTGGCCTGGCAGATCGTGCGACTTGAGACAGCGCGCGTGGCCGATTTAATTGAGGCTCCTGTGCTTTTTATCTCTGGTCGTTCGGCCCTGAATCTGTCTCAGGAACATAAGAAACTGCTAAAAGAGTTTGTAGAACAAGGCGGTTTCATCTTTGCCGAAGCGTGTCACGGCGACGGTTGTCAAGGCGCTCAGTTCGAACAATATTTTCAAAACCTTGTGGTTGAATTGTTTCAGCAGCCGCTTGAAAAACTACAACCAGATCATCCGATATGGTCAGCACAGGCTCAAGTCCATCCGAAAGATCTGCCTTCAGGAGCGTGGTTGTACGGTGTACAGACATGCTGCCGACTGGGTGTCGTCTACTGCCCCTACAGCCTTTCCTGTCGATGGGAACTGAACCTGCCGTACGGAAACCGTGCAGATTATTCTGAATCCATTCAATCGGAGATCGATACGGCTACCAAGTTGGGGATCAACGTTCTAACCTATGCCTCAGGAAAGGAACTGAAGCAAAAACTGGATAACGTCAGCATCTTAAAGCAAGTAGTCAAAGCTACGGCCACCGACCGCGGACTATTCATGCTGCCCGTGTTGAATCACAACGCGGGAGCCGACGACGCGCCCCGAGCGGTCAAGACGCTGATCGAATGGCTCAACCAAGAGAATCCGTTTCAGATGAGCAGCGAGAAGCGATTGATCTCAATCAGTTCCGACCAACTGCAACTTTATCCCCTTGGTTTTATGCACGGACGCGGTGTTCTTAAATTGGACGAACCACAAAAACAAGCCCTGCGCGATCACTTTGCCGCTGGCGGATTCTTAATCTGTAATGCGATATGCGGCGATGTTCAGTTTGTAGACAGCTTCCGACAGGAAATGCAGCAAGTCCTCGGTCAACCACTGACAGCGATTGACGCTAGTCATCCAATATTTTCTAACAAATTCCAGGGTTTTGACCTGAAGCAAGTTTCAGTTATGGACCCAACCAAAGCTGAAGGCGGTCAAATCATCGCGATGACGCGCAAGTCATTACCAATCATCGAAGCTGGATATGTTGATGGCCGAATGGTCGTCGCCTTTTCGCCGCTGGACATGAGCTGTGCGTTGGAAAGCCGTCATTCGCTACAGTGTAAAGGTTACGTTCGGGAAGATGCCGCACGCCTGGGCATCAATCTGATCCTGTTTGGCTTGCAGCAGTGATCAACCAGAAAGGCAGATGCACCGTTAATCGCTCGCTGGGAAGCCGTTTTATGGCTGCTTCGACTTGCCAAAGTTCTTCAGACTGTATTGGGGAAAGCGGTAACTCGCGTAGAAACTCAAGGTAGTCACCCTTGGGCGGTTCGTATCGATCCAATAAATACTGTTGGCACGCCAGTCCCGCCAAGTGACACAAGACGCCTAGCCTACGACCAATAGTCGGGTCGGCCCCACTTGCTCGCAGTGCATCTGTCCACAACTGCCGAGTGACTATCTCAGGCGGGTACTCCATCAAACCGTCATAGTCAGGTTCGATGATCACAAGACGACCGCTGAAAGGTCGCAAGATTCGTCGGCATTCGCTGAGCACTCTTGCCGGGTCCCGCATCCACAACAACGCACATTGGGCCAAAACGATATCTTGAGAGCTATCCGGTAATGGAATTTGATGAGCGTCGCCAAGCATAAAACTAAGTCGTTCCGATAATTCGCGTGGCACGCTGTCGATTGCATGCTCGATCGCTTTAGCATCCTTGTCAATTCCTATCACCTGAGCATCGCTACACCGGGCCAGCTCCTGCGTCACAATCCCCCATCCACAACCTAACTCCACAATGTTTCTAGCGCTGGTCAATTGCGTCTGACGCAGCAACCGCGTCCGTGCGGCGCGCAACCAGTCCGCCTGCTGCCTAGCCAGCCTCAATGCGGGCAGGGCAGAGGATCGATGTGAACTACCGTCCACCACCGGCACACGCACAGGCGCAGGCACAACCAGCACAGGCGCATGCGCAACCTCCACCGCCTCCCCGTCGCCCGCCGCCGCCTCCGCTACGTCCGCCTTTGGCAGCCTCCTTAGCTAATGCTTCAAACACATCCGCCGTAACGCGATCGACGGCGCTTAGATCCAAAATGCCGCCAGACTTGCCGCCACCAAGCCCAATCTTTGCAGGTTCGATGGCAGATGCCAGGCTTGCCATGGTATTCTCGGTCCAGCCTGCGAACGAGGCCGCAACCTCTTTCAAACTTGTCCCTCCGGACAACTCAGCCCCACCGCCTCCACCACTAGACGGTACGCTACTTCCGCCGCCAACAGGCCCACCGCTATTGATGACGATGACCGGTCCCATGCCGGACCCGCCACGCCGGCGCTGCCAATCAGGACGATCCCAACGCGGCCGATATCGGTAACCGCGCCTAGCCAACCGTTCGAAGAAGTCGATCCAGTTCTCGTCCATCAATATCCATTCGAAGTTACGATCCACCACTTCATCGCGCTGCTGAACTTCGCCCAGAGATTCGGCTTCTTTGCAAGCCCGAGCAATGATGGCCTGGTAATAAGCCTTGGTCTCCTTCAAATCAAACCCCGCCATGCGATTGACCACCGATTGGATCAGACCACTCAAGGCGTTGTTCAAATCGCAGGACTTAACAGGTCCATCACAACGCTCAAGACCTTCGACAAAAGCATGTTCGTAGTCGTGTAACACCTGGCCCGCTTCGGCCGCCTTACGCATCCGCTGCTCCTGGGAGCCGACGAATTCCGGAAGCACCTTAACCTGCAGCGGATCGTCTTGAAGTTTCTGGACAACCCCTTTGCGCATCAATCCAAAGACAACTAAAGTGAGAATCTTGCCCATTGGCAACTCCAGCAAGACCGCAGCCTGCGGTGCCGTCAAGCCTCGCTTAATTCCACCACCTTCCACCGTAGCCATGGCTGGCAGGTACTGGCCTTTTCGCTTCCGACGTCTCAAGGCTCGTTCGTTCAGCAGCGTCAAACCAGCTACAACAGGCCAGGCCAACAAATTAAGCACGGGACTGGTGAAGGTCAAAAAAGCCTGTATCCCAGCCAATAGCAAGAACAAAACAATCCCTGTGCCATGCGAGAACCGAAAGAAGGTGAAGGTGAACAGTAGCAATGTGCCACCAAGTGAAAACGCTTGGACCATCGGGTTCTCGCGAAACCACTTCATGAATAACCCCCAAGCTGTGATCTTGATCACACGCTGCATTCCAGTGCTTGGAAACGATATGGCCAGCTTCGGGTTTGCCTGAGACAATAGCATCGATTCATACTGCCAGATGGCAACCGGGTGTTTGGCCTGGCCTTCGCCAAACAGAACTAAGTCGGTGTACTTGTACTGTTCGTTCTGATACTTGACCTCCTGGGCATTCACTTCGGGCAGCAAGTGCATGGCCACGTTAAGCTCCGTTCGCCCTTCTTGAATGCTTGGATCAAAATAGGTGGGCATGACCTGCAAACTGGCATATTGCTTATCAGTGGTATCGCGATAAACCATATCCGGCATCGTGCATTCGAACATGAATCTTCCCGACTGCCCCGAGCGAATCTGATACCCCTGCAAATGCACTTCGACACCCGTACTGATATAGGTCGATCTCCGAATGTCTCTTATCGGTTGCCCATCGACTGCGGCTTTCATATTGGACAAGTCGTAACCACCATGGGGCAATCCGATATCAACGATGTCGATCGCATGGGCACCTGGAGAATTCTTAAATTCAATGTTGTAGACCAACTTTGCAGAAGCGTCTGGCTGGACGTACACCTGCAGTTCCATCTTAGAAACGTTAAAGCGATAGTTGGCGCTCTGTGCAGATGCCTGAAAAGCGGACAGCGACAGAATACCAAGCACTACCAAGAGTTGCAAAATCCGCCGTAAACTCACGATATCCTCGTTCTCCTACCGGCAGCCCTTCTGTCTGGATCTGCTGGACAATGAGTGGCGCAGACAGTCATAAACGTACACTGTTGGCAATGATCATGGTGACAAACTAGGTCGCGATACCGGCCAAAACAGGGATGATTCCATAGCTCGGACCATGGCGACTGGTGTATCTTGCCGATGCTTATGTATGGACCTCGTGCTGTATACAAATTGCCCTCTAAATCGATTCGCACGCACACATCGCCGCCAGTTCGCGGGCCAGCGCGTAGAATTTCGATGATTGAGTTTTGGCTGTCGGTCCTCTCCGCCGTCTGTGGCGGTAGCCATGTGATATGTATGTTGCGATTGTCCGCCAAGTCCTCCGTCCAGCAGGCAAGCTGCCTTAAGTGACAGGCCGGAAAAACGCTCCAAGGAATCGCTTCTTCCGAAGCGCTCTGACCACCGGATGTATCGGCATGAACGCTTGCAACCGCAAAGACCTCTACGTATTGTATTCCGCGCGCAACCCAAGGCTCCAGATGTTCAGCGAAGCCCACCATGGTTTTAGGGATCAAACCGGACTCAAGAACCACAGGGATTTCCCAATGATCAGTCCGTTCAATCAAATTGTCTAGGCACTGGAGATCCTCCGAGCCGAAGACTTGATGATGACACGGCTTATTGACTGCCCATGGGACCACAACATAATCCAACCCAAGCTCCGCCAGTTGATCAATTGCTGAGCGCTGATTTGTAGCGTCCTGCTGCATCAATCTGCTTGCTGGCAAGCGAACTCCAGCGATCATCCCAATCGACTCGGCATAATCCACAACACCGCAAAGTGAAGCTAGAAACTGGTCGCTACAATCCTTTGCATCCGACTGGACAAAACGCACGTGCGGTATGCCTGCTGCCCATAATTTCTGAAGATAGATTTTAGTCGCCCCAGGATCGCCAACCTCCACGTCTGCCTGAAAGGGTGCAACCAGTCCCAATGGTCGCTCAGCATCTAGCGTATCTAGCAGATTGAAAATCGGGTAACGTTTGTTAGGCAGTCCAAGCTGATCAATCAAGTCCCGTACCGAGTTAATGATTTCAAGAGCGTCCGGTGAACCGGCTAGATACTGAGTGATCTGCTGATCCGAATGCCCTTCTAAGATACCGTAAGCCGTGATGGCTCCAACCTGCGTCAATCGCACCGCTTCAGTAGCAGCCGCTAGAAGAAGAGCTTGTCCACTGTGCTCAACGCGCAAGTGCATTCGCACTAATTGCCCATTTCGCTCGCGCCGATAATGCCTTAGCCCCGCTGGTAAACTAAGCGGCCATTGCAACTCGGGCAACGACGGAACCAGCCAGTGCTTGACGTTCTTCCAATCCATTTTCCTGTTGCTGACTCCTGCAATGGCCCACTATAAGATTGTTTCGGCCTAATTCTACCTTACTTGCAGCCACTTGCCAGCAACCTACTCTCATAAAAATCGCCTGAAAGTAGCTATCCGCCTAAAAACTGATTTTACCAAGAATACGGCAACCTCTGGTCATTCTCCATGCCCTCAGACTTGTTGACCGGACGTCGCATTCAAATACTCTGCGAACCAATCCGTTTCTGATGCACACGATCAACAAGGATCAATACTGGTGATAACTGCGGACAATAAATCCGGATCATTCCACCCAATTGACAGAACAATGCTAATCAAGCAAGCCAAGTCTCAATTCTCTTACTCTGCCGTTGACAACGGCGTAAGGATTTTGCACGCGACAGACGATATCTTACAACATGTAACTAGACACGTATTAGCTCTGAAGGCCTCCGAAATAGTTTATCGATGTTAACGGTAGTAGGTTTTGTTGTAGTTATGGGGTCAGTCATCGGCGGATTTATGATGGCTGGAGGGCACGTGGGTGCGCTGATCCACCCCTCAGAAATTGTAACCATCGGAGGATCAGCCTTAGGTGCATTAATCGTGATGTCGCCCATGCATGTACTCAAGGATCTTGTTCGCGGGATATTAGGTACGTTTAAGGGAAATCCATTTGGCAGGCGTACCTACGAAGAACTATTTCAGCTACTGTACCAACTCTTTCGAAAAGCTCGTCGTGAAGGGCTCCTATCCATTGAGCCGCATATGACAAACCCGCATGAAAGCGCAATATTCAATCGATACAGTACGATTGCTCATAACCACCATATCGTTGACTTTTTAAAAGGTGCAATTGGGCCAGTGATTGATGGTAGCGTGAATGCCAGTCAACTAGCGTTACTGCTGGATGTCGAGATAAAATCAGGTGAGGAAGCACATCACGCACCCACTGGCATTCTATCTAAGACTGCAGATGGATTGCCAGGATTCGGGATTGTGGCTGCAGTGCTCGGAATTGTTGTCACGATGGAACATATTGGCGGTCCAGTTGAAGAAATTGGTCATAAAGTTGGAGCGGCACTGGTTGGTACATTTTTGGGAATTTTGCATTCCTATGGATTTATTG
Source organism: Aureliella sp. (assembly GCA_036804625.1). Lineage (GTDB taxonomy): Bacteria > Planctomycetota > Planctomycetia > Pirellulales > Pirellulaceae > Aureliella. The sequence goes on from DAIRSD010000138.1 coordinate 10,226, forward strand.
CACCTTTAGTTGTCGAACTTGAGATTATGGGCGTCAACGAAGCCAACCTACTAAAAACGATCGCTTTAGCTATAACTTCG
>DAIRSD010000139.1:0-10282 GCA_036804625.1 Aureliella sp.
CAGGCATGTTCTGGGTCACAACTGCTTTGGCTTTACTTTTGAGCTATGCTAGCCAACAGGGTAGGCAATGGGTTAATCTAGCTCTAATCGATTTTGGCTTCGTCGTGCTATGCGGTCTGGTCGTTGGCAGCATCAGGCGAGCTTGGAAGGATGCTCTATTTTGGGGCGGACTTTATTGCATGCTGGGTTTTTTGGCCGTTGCTGGCGGTCGATTGCCAGATCCTTCGATAGCGATCGGCTGGGGGCTGGTGGGAGCGTTGGTTGGTAGTTGCGCAGGCACACAATTGCCATGCAGTTTTGTCCCGGCAGTAACAGCAAGCGCGGTGCTGGGATGGTTGTCAATGGTTTCTGTCGTACTCGGCATGCAGCAATCGCTGCATGGGATGATCCTATTCGACACGTTTGTAGCCGGAGTTGTCGGGGCGCTGCTCAAGCCATTTACCACGATGCTTCAGTGGTTTGAACGCGAGAGCGGACAACCACGCATTGTGCTTGCAAGCTGGTTGGGGACTTGTGTTCTAATCGGCAACTTTCTGGTACCTATCCTTGGAGGGGTTCAGCGATAGCTGGCCACCACCGCCAGTTCAATCCACAAACAATCGTTCAATCAGCTTGACGGATGGATTCGAGAGCCGACTTCAACTGCTCGCGAGATTGAGGGCCACCGCCTAGGATCAAATGCGTGATCTTGCCTTTCCGATCGATGATTACGGTTTGAGGTATCGCGCTCACGTCATAAGCGGCCGCTACTTGTCCGTCCAGATCCAAAGCCACCTGGCAGGCTAACCCTAAACGCTCGGCGGTGGACTGCACCCGAGACTTGGCTTCTTGAATGTTGATGGCAACCAGTTCGACTTGATTAGAGCCATGTTCCGCTATGGCCGCGTCTAGTTCCGGCAGTGCCTGCATGCAGGGGCCGCACCAACTTGCCCAAAAATCAAGGATAATGAACTTACCCTGCTTCTCTTTCATCACAAACTTCTGGTCCGACAACGTAGGTAATGAGAAATCGGGGGCTAACTGGCCAACCAGCGGATGCTGCTGGCTGATCGAGCCCCGTTCTCCATGGCTCGTGGCATCTCGCGGTTGTGTAGCCAATACCAGCGGATATTGGGTACGCCCAAGCTGCATCACTCGAGTTCTAACGTCGCTTCCAAAGAACAGTTGACTTAGCCTATCCAGTTGCACAGAGGTTTCGCCCAGAAGATCGCTGGTACCATGCAGCACTCCCTGCTCGATTTTTTGCGGACGCAGCGTCACGCCGTGCTGCGCTTGGCTGATCGCGTGTACCGAAAAATCTGATATTTCGGTGGCAGCATCTAAATTGGCTAACTCTACATTGGTCGATTGGATCTTCGCATCGCGGCCTTCAGTTTGCCACTGTCGCTGATAAAGCCATGCTATTTCAGAAACTTCGGCGATCGCAAATTTCATGAGTTGCCCACGCACTTCGATAGTCAACTGGTTCTTAGTCAATTCAATCTAGTGGCCTCGCACAACGTCCCCAGATGTGGCAATTACCAGATGTTTGGGCGGGTCGTTTTTTGACGAACGCGGAACAGTCAACAGTCGCTGCCTCTGCGGGTCGGTCCAGTCTATATCACGCGAGCTAGCACGAAACACCAATCGATCTATCTGATCATGGGGCGCAAAGGTTGTCTTTGTCTGCTGAGACTGGAAGTGTATTCCGGATGAGTTGACACTACGGACCGTGACCTGTGCCATGTCTCCACTGCGAAAATAGAGTTGGTGAGTCGAAAGGGACGCCTGAGCAGCAGATCCACCTTCGCCAGGTGCTGTTCGTACCGGCTGCGGTGCTCGCGATTCCGGTTGAACAGGTCGCGGTAATACCCTTCGCAATCGCACTCGCATTCCAGCATCCGCTTCGACATTCCTTTCGGTGGCTTTTGAGCCTGGGGAAGCATCCGCCTTTACGACAGGAGCATGTGGACGGATGGTACCGTTGGCTTGGGTACTAACAGGACTGGACAGGCGACTCAACGCCGGTTGCCAGTGCAAAGCCTGAGTGCTACCAGCAGGGGTGTTCTCCAGCAGACCGCCAAAATACTGACTGTCCCCGATCGATATCGCCAGTGTTCCTGCTGGCACTGCCGACGACTTGGTCTCTTGGGTACTGCCGACCAATTCGGTGATGGCTGCGGTGCTGATCAAAACTTCTTGCTGTAATGCGGAAACGTAGAATTTGATTTGCCCTTGGCTGGCTCCCAACAATCGACCTTTCAACAGAGTGCGATCGGTCAAGGTCATTTCAACATCCTGCGACCGCTTCGATGGGGACTGATCGATTGTCAAGGCAGTGTTAGCGGAAGGAGATAGTTTGCCGCCTGACGCTGCATCGTCCGCATCAGCAATCGCATCGCTGAACGGCTTGCTGGCTGTCACGAAGCCGCTCAGCAACTGATCAACGGCGATTCGCCTTTGTTCATCCTTAGTTTGCAAAATCCACTGGTTCGACTGAGCATCAAAACCGACAATTCCAGCCTCGAGCAATTTCCCGTTGACCAAAACCACCTGCCCTGAGCTGGGACGTGACGAAGGCAGGGTGCCATCCCAAGAGCGAATTGCAAACCTCTCCACGCTCAGTTGCTGACCATAATTGGCAATCACCATGGAAGAGCGAGACGGCTGCGATTCTTGGCTGAATCGATCAAGCTCGACAACTTTTCCACCTCGCGACCGCGCAGCCACTTTACCGGCGAGCTGGTCGATCCAGATAGTCAGGTCGACTGAGCTATCCGAGTTCAATTGATCCAGTGTCGCAATGTCAGCCTTGTCGGCTGATTCACGGACAAGCGCTAACGTATTAGACCAAGTCTCTATCGAAGCGAATGCTGTTTGTTGACCAAACCCGTTGGCCGGTGCATCCTGATTGTTACGGAGTCGTACAAATCCTATTTGAGGTTTTGCAATACGGTCATGACGGCTTTCGCTTGCCAACAGCAGCGAAAATTTTGGCAAGTCTTCCCAGCGAAGCGACAAACTCAGTTCGAATCGATCTGGCAGGTCGATGCGTCCTTCGATTTTGGCTGCTAAGGTCTTGGTGGACAAGCTGCTTCTCTCAATAACCCACTGTTTGCCACTGCCTTGCTGATGCCATGACGGCCCATCAAACCCGCTAGACAACAACGCGTTGCTGCCTGCGAAACGAGAAATACTACGAACCCGATTTCGCTCAAGGCTCAGTTCACCTAGTGTCGGCGAAAGTATTTTTATGCGTTGTTCGTTGGCTTCTAACAGTTGTCCTGCCAGCAGATTATCGCCGTACAACTCAAAGACCCAAAGCTGATCGCTTGGTTGTTGATTCCGCTGGTCGGTCGCTTCAACAACTCGGTGCATGGACGCGATCCAATGGCTTTCAAACAGGAATGGTTGCTCGAAACCCTCGTTTTGCCAGGCCAGAACATCGGCATCGTGATGCGGCAAGGGGCTTCCCAGTCCAATGCTCCCGTCCCGCAGCCTTAGCATAAAATCAAGCTGCTGACCGTATGCAACACAGCCAACGCCTATTAGGCTGTTGAAGACCAGTAACATCGAATGCAAAGCCCGTAAAACTCGCAAGCATCCAACGGGAAACCGACCAACATGAGAACTCTGCCGAATTCCTTTACGAAAAATCATTGCATTACCATCCCTCGCCTGACACGCTGCCTGTTATGGTCGTATTGTCGTTTGGTGTCTACCACTTGAAACTTCCTACAAACCCTTGGGCATGTTTCCGCAGGCGATTAAAGGCTTTCATTTGATCATCATTGAGAATTTCAGACACTTTGTCTCGCGGTAATTTAGCAAAGACGACCACTCCGGAAAGCTGTGCCATGCCAAGTTGAACGTTACGAGGTAGCATCGACTGATCGACCAGTTCGACGATCGCCGTGCGCTGGCTGTTTGTTAACGGCAAGATGCTTTCCAATTCGAACAACGTCAGTTTAAACGTAGCGGTCAAGAACTCTACTTCGCTTTTTCGAAGGTGATCGTGATAAGTCCGAGCTTGTTCAGGTTGGAGGATGGTCAGCATGGACTTTTCGAAAAGCGCGCCTTGGCCTTGCAACCCTAATTCGACCTTCTGCCGAGCAGGCATTATCAAGTCCCAAATATCATTCCATCGTTCAGGCTGAATGTTGTTCATGTCAACATCCTTTGTCTGCTCGGCGATGTGTGTGATTTCTTGCATCAGTCTGGCCACATCTCCCTCGCAAGCCAACTTCAACAAGGACAATTCCTGGGCGTCTATTTCGACAATACTGCCCAAAGTCGCAAGCGTCGCTGCTGTGGCAGCCGACAAGTCGGTGTAAAACTGATCAAAAGTCTTTCCTTGATAGATGTATGACTGCAGCAACTGACTATCCTGAGCCCTGGCGAAACGATCTGCACAACTCAGATGCAGCGCCGCGCAAGACAGCAGACCGAACAACATCGAGCGAGCGCTTTGCGGCCTGCAAATCGGGATGCTTTGAACCAAACTTAGTCTGGACCAACTCACTGCTGAGCCCCTAAATCTTCTAAGTTGTTCAGTCCAATACTGTTGGCAAAATTATAAGAATTATGCTGGAAGTTGATCTGACGGATCTTCTCGAAAATTTTTCGTTGTTCGGGTGTGAGAACCTGTGCCACCGCACGTTTGGGCAAAGCTGGCAAAGTCTTTGGATTGTGAATGTAAGCGACCCAGCTCACGTTCTTCCGATAGTGCTTTTCGATAATGCCTTGCAATTGCTCGGCTTGTTGATCTGTCACATTGATTTGCTTGCGGATTAGCGCAAGAAAGAACTGAACGGATGCTTGACGATGGAACTGCAACCTGGCTTCCTGTTCTGCCTGGTAGACCGCTATCTGCTCCGGGGTCAACACTTTGGCCAGTGCTTGATCAAGCTGCTTGTCAACAAGTTCCGCCATCGAATCGCTGGGGCCATCCTGCCTCTGCTGCAAATTACTTAGCCACTGGGTTAACGCTTCTTTGTCGTCTTTGATGCCTCGAGCCCGCCGAGCAGGAGTGTCTTGGCGCCTTAATTCATGAATCGACTTCCATATCTGATCGTGTACCCACTGCTGGTCGAATTGCTTGAGTGCTTGAGTTTGTGATTCGGTAAGGCTGCCTGTTAACTGAACAAACTGCAATTTGGTAGAGACTGTTCGCTGAGTGCCTTCGATAAGCGGCTTCACGATTTCCACTACTTTAGGATCTGCTTCCAACAGCACAGGAATGACATTGACTGCTGCTTCAACAGTCTGCGGGACGGCGTCCAAGTCTTCGGCAAGCGTTCGAGTGCTGGCATGCAGCAGGCAGCTAAGTAGTAGCGATTGAGCTGTTATGATCTTCAATTGTTTCATGGCGACTGCTCCAATCGCTCGAAGTACTGATCCAATCCACCGCGAAATTCTTCCGGTAGCATACGTCCCGTTTCGCCAGTTGACTGGCTAACCGGTCGCGACTGTCGATGTTCGTGAGGATTTAAGCCGGTGCCAATCAGAGCCAAAGCGGAGTCTTGGGTGCTGCCTGTTCCTCCGCCACCAGGATCGGCACCTCCGCCTCCACCACCAGCTTTAGGATTGATACGCTTGCTGCGCAGTAACAGTTCAATGGCTTCGGTTTCAGCAGCGATCGCTTCAGATCCGGTATTTCCATTGGATAGCAGATCGCCCGCCTGAGACATTGCGGAACTGACGGCGGCCAGCAACTGAATCTCTTTTCCAAAACGCTGCTGTCCTTCGGGCAAATCTGCGATGGCCGTAGAAAGATCGTCTGTTCGATGTCGCAGTTGATCCTGCACTGTGAAAAGTTGTTTGGACTGTGCTTGGTGCTGGTCCTGAGTTACAGAAGACTTTGCTTGCTGAGCCACGCGCGTATCCTCGCGCAGGTTGACCTCACTCTCTAAGATTCTCAGCGCCTCAAGCACCAGCGATGGAGGCAGCGAGTCAGAGGTTTTGCAGCCGGGACACTGTCCACTGCAAGCCGGGTCGACCAAGTCGTCGGCCCAACGATCCATCGAATCGGCCCAATATTCGGCTTGGGAGATGGACAGTCCTTGTTTCTTAGGGATTGTTACGCTCAGGTCCGTCAGAGAATCCAACACACCCAAGGATCGCATGTCATCCAATACCAACTTAAACTGATTCATGCGCCGACGTTCAAAGTAGGCTTGCATATCATCCATGATGTAGGCCACTTTCTGACGACTGCTCTGCTGGGTGCTGGCCAACTGTTCCAGCGATTGTCGCTGCATCGGAGTTGCTTTGCCCGCCGAGCCAAAAACTGCAGGTAAGTGCGAAGTGAGCTTTTCGGCGACTTGAATCTGTTCGCGAGAAGCCGCCTTCAGGCGTTTCACCAGAGTAGAGCCTTCTAGGTTGGCCAACACCTCATTTAGCTGCCCGGCCACGCGTTCGAATTCAGCTAACAATTCGGCTTGCTGATCAATTGCCTGATCTAGCGGCTGTTCAGACGAATCTTCTTGACCCGATCTGTCAGGTGGTGGGGCTGATGCACCACTGCTGGCGACGGTCGTTCGCGGCAAACTAAATCGTCCACCGCCAGACGATTTTTTCGCTGGTGTCGAAGCGATTGCGTCGGGCTCTGCGGGCCCCGCCAAGGACGATTCCGCATCGCTTAGCGAGGGAACTTTCGGGGCTGACGGATTCGAACTCTCAGCATGTGATGCTTCCGAATTATCTGGCTTTGGCGGCAAAGTAGATGACCGAACGACACCTGCACTGGGACGCGGACTTGAAGTCTGTTGCACGCTGGATCGCAATGGTTGCTGGGAGGCGTGGCCGAGCATTTCAGCAACAGCCGGCATCCGCTGCCCACTGATGTCATTTAGAATCTGCAGCATCTCGGCCCAGCGATCCAGGTGACCCACTCCAATTTCCGAATTGCGCGCGGCCGAGCGAAGAAGTTGCTGGCCGACTCGAGTCACATCAGCCAAGTGACGCGAATTGGCTTGCTCGAGGGCGGCCTGCCGGTTCAATTGATCACGCAGCGCTGGCTGCTGCTGATCGTCTGACAACTCGGCCACTAAAATTTGCAGGCGCCGATTCTCTTCGTGCAATTGCAATTCTTTGTCTCGCACGTCGGTGGCGCTTCGATGCCACTTGCTCATCTGCTCCATGATCCAAGCGGCATGCTGCTGGGCATCTAAGACGTAAAGCAGATGAGCCGAAACCATCACGGGTTGCCTGCCCGGCAGATAATCCACTACCCAACATCGCAATTCGATAGGCTGAGCTTGAATACCCAGTGCCGCCGCACAGAACGTTGCGGAGACGGATTGGCTACTGAGTTCCGGCGCGCCGGTGAATAGTACCTTCTTGCCTGAAGCAACCGTGACAACTGCGTCTTGCTGGATGCCTTGCCACGAAATTCCTACCTGCTTGATTCCATAATCATCGGCTGCCATGATCTGAAAGTTCAGTTGTTCGCTGTCCAGCACTACTAGTTGACGCGGTAGCTCCTGAGCGACAACGCTGGGCGCTTCATCAACAACAGGCTGAACTTCAACACGAAAGGGCTCCAGTGGCTGCAAACCGTAATGATCTGTCCAGGTCATCTCAAGCTGCCTAGCATCTTGCCCGACCAAAATCTCCTGTGACTTGAATCGACGATCATCGTGTGAAATGGGACGGCCATTGACTTGGGCCTTCTTAAGTGAACGCGATATTTCTGTATCGATTTCAAGCGTGCTTCCTTGCAGAGTAGCCAACCTGCCGCTGCGTGCATCCACCTGTAGCACTTGGCTGTGTTGCAGGTAGTCTGGCATCCGAATCGAGGCTGTTGAACTGACCACTTGAGGGCGAAGCTGCGGATCGATGGTCAAGTCCTGGTAGTAATCACCTACCCACAGACGAACCCTTTTCGATTCGGTTTGTGGTGGCACTTCAATGTGATAGTGCCGACCTTCAAGAGTCGCCAAGAAAGGTTCCTGGTTGGCCATCAACAGCCGAGCCATACCCGGAAGCGACTGACTGTGTGATGTAAGCTGGACCGGTATTGAAATCGCCTCTCCATGCGGCACAACATAGTTGGCTGCCAGCGGATCTACTTCAGCAAAGGTGAATCGCGGCGTATCGTGCCATGGAACCATGAGCCGAACAACCGCGTTTTGAAATGCGGCTGCGGACCAAATCCAGCATATCAGAAGCGCGATCCAGGTAACAGAAAGAGCGCTGACTAACCAGCGAAGCGTTGTTTTAGGAACCGCAGAAAGCATGTCGCGCTGTGATACGACGCCAGCAACTTGTCCTATAGCGGCAGCGCACAACGCGCTGGACCGAGATTGTTCGGATTTGTCGTCGGCTAGCTCGATAGCACTTAACAATTGATCACCAATCGCTGGATCGCGACGTCGTATTAGTCGTGCCAATTGATCGGGTCTGCGTTGCTGCCAAATCCAGCGATAAACGGCCCAAGGCAGCGACAAACCAATCAGGCAGGTTATCGACAAAATCGCCGCACGCACTTGCCATTGAGTGTCCGTCCACCGATCAGCCAGATAGACGGCAAGTAAGGCAATCGAAATTGCCAGAGCGACAATCAGCATCGCTTCGGCAGACTTGGTAAACCAAACTCGCTTTCGATACAGCCTTAGTTGCCGAGCTAGAGAATTTGGGAATTCAATCACGGGCCGACCGTGATGATTCAGTGCGGCGGACTGAGCGGCTACGGAAGTTGGATGGCCCCAGTTCATCGTTGGCACCTTGCAAAGTGACAAATCGGCAGATTGCTCTTGACGCTAGCTAGCCCTATTGGCCGCAGGCAGACCCACACCCATTCTACCCCAGGACTGCGGCAAAGTGCAGCAAGTTCAGCCGCGATTTATGTCTCGTCCGTCACAGAGACGGCAAATCGCACCCCAACGACTTGCAAACCGAGGACTGCCGGAAGATTCAGGTAGAGACGTGCGGAAGGGGTTTAGAAGGGGGTTTATCTGTACGGCTGGCGAGATCTAAGGCTGTACGGCAACTTGAGGGGACTCGGTTTGAACTGCCGATAGAATGACCGGCGACTGCTTAGTATCAGTTGTGGAAACCGGTGTGTGCCCCACACTGGCAGTGTGGGAGGATGTCGAGTGGATGGTCGCTCCGTCTGTCACGTGGTCTTGCATGGCTTGATTCGTTTGATCCTGTGTCGCAGCGGTCAACCGGCTGGCAGGCTGCCAATGCGCAAGGTAGTCCGGTCCAGAAACCAAATGATTGGTTTGACGCAGTTGCTGACCGGCTCGGTACCAACCCGCCAAATGTCCAGTGATCAGACTTCCGTAGTAGATCGGTCCGCTGGCGGCTGGAAAAAAGGTGCCTGCCGCGCTGCCCACATAGGTACCATAAGCCGGGTAGAGGATTCGCGATGCCTCCGCGCGCTCCTGTGCAGAACCGTATCTATCCAAGTAGGCAACCACATCGCCGGTAGCAACGGATTCGTGATAAAGTGGTACGACTGGCAAACCATAGACAAAGGCATACGTGCCCTTCCATTTGCGTCTAGCAAAGTCTTTAGCATGACCGCCTTCATGAAGTCCGATGGCCGGCACGTCGGAGTAGATGTGAATCGTGTCGGTGTACGGATTGTAGTGGTCTCCGCCAAACAGGCGTCCTGGAATGACAGTTTCGCCCAGGACGCTCAGGGCACCTATCGTCAGTCTCCAAGGCGCGCCCACCGAGTCGTTGCGAACAAGACGTTTCCAATCTTCGATCGGGTCGTATTGATTGAGTCGTACTCGAACAGTCGATAGCCCGTTGCGATCCACGTATTGTGATATACTCTGCTCAGTCGCCTGACCGATTCGGTGATTATCCACGCGACGATCCCACAACAGAATTTTGCTGGGAATACCAACAACCCACCCGACTGTGTCGATGACGGGACGCTTCTTTCCTCGCTGAATCTGAGGCTCTTGATCCAACGTACGAGTTGGCTGGTAGATCCGTTGTGCAGCGATTGGGCGTGAAGCTAATGGAGCGCAACCGGCGCTCGCGCATATCCAATAAACCAGACTGATCCAAAGCCAGTTCAGCGGAATTACGTCGCGTGGAGCTTGGTTAGCGAAGTGCCGCATGAAAGCTTGACCTGAGGCTAACTGACCGAGTGATTTCCGTAGATCCACCAAGTTGCATAAAATGTCACCACAATCTTTCGCTTACGTCGCAAATTAGGCGGCACTGCGTCCCAAGAGATCGCGATAGGCGACAAGTACTTCATACAGATCACGTTGAATTTGCACAACATCGTCTGCATAGTCACTTAGCCAAGCGTTGTTTGCATTTGCGGCATGCTTTA
>DAIRSD010000140.1:0-10246 GCA_036804625.1 Aureliella sp.
GGCATCGTGTTAGATGACATTGGTGACAAGCACGAACAGCTTCGGCGCAAGGGTAATAATAGGCTCCATCCGGTGTTAGAGTGGGCAGAATCCAAGTGGAAAGGCTCAATCCACTGACGCATTCTAGCCAACCTGGGCAGGCGGCTTGCTGCCAACAGCATGTAGAACTGACGAAGATTCTGTTAAGATCTTGCATAGTCCCAGATCGATTCGTTCTTAATTGCTCTCCGTCGATGATCGGGGGAATGGCTTCATGCCAGCCTGGTCAACCGAGCCGTCCGATTCCCTGTTCACCGGCCCGATGTAACGCGGCAATTGAACGCGAAAGGTACTTCCCGATCCCAACTTACTTTGCAGGTCCACTCGACCACCGAAGGAAAGCGCCAGGTGTTTAACGATCGACAGCCCCAGCCCCGTACCTCCCAAGTCTCTGCTACGGGCTGGATCAACTCGAAAGAAGCGTTCAAAGATTCGATGATGATGCTCTGCAGCAATCCCAATGCCGTTGTCGATCACTTCAATCAGGGCGTTTCCACCGCTGCTGCGAATGTTTAGCTGCACAACCGCCAGTCGCCTGCCCGAACCATGATGATGGCTGTATCGCAAAGCGTTGGTGACCAAGTTATCCAAGATCGTACGGATAGCTTCGCGGTCGGCCCATACAAAAATATTCTGCTGATTTCTGTCGATGGAACTATTAAAAGTCAACTGCACCTCTTTTCGCTGAGCATCGTCAGCGTGTCGCGACATGCATTCTAGACCAGCCTTGATCAGATCAACTGGCTGGGACTTAAATGCTTGGCGACCAGATTCAATACGGGCCAACTGCAGCAGATCGTGAATCTGTTGATTGAGTGTTTCGGCCTGTTGTTCGATTTGACGCAGAAAGTTGAGATTGTCAGGGCTTTTGTGAAATGCTCCCATCATCAAAGTCTCTGAGTAGGATTTGATCGACGAAAGTGGAGTTTTAAGTTCATGACTGACGTTGGCAACGAAATCACGACGTACCGTTTCCAGCCGAACCAGTTCAGTCACATCATGGAAAACCAGAGTCATTCCCGGCATGGGCTCACCAGCCATCGGTGCTACTCGCAGACGCACTTCTCGCCGATCAGGCTCATAGGTCTGAAAGGTCACGTCGATGGTTTTGTGCTGGGCCAGCGCCTGACGAGTCGCATTTTGAACTGCCTCGTATCGCACTAAACCAAGCAGTGGCTTACCGATAACCGCGTCGATGTCGATAAATAGTATGCGCCTGGCAGCTCGATTCAGAAACTGCACACAGCCAGTCTCATCGATCGCAATCACACCCTCCACCATGCCGCTCAAAACCGCTTCAAAACGTTCCTGATGCTCAGCGAATTTCACAGCCTGCTTCTCGATTCGCAACTCTTGCTGCCGCAGTTGCAACGCAACGCTGCGGAGCAAATTCCAGGTCGTAGGCTTTAGCCGCTGGGCTATACGCCCTTCCGCTAAAACCTTTTCCACAGACCACAAGGGCCATAAGACCCAAACGATGTACAGAAGAGCCATGGTCACCGATATCACAGCGGTGATAACAACTGAGGTGGAATAACCTGTCTTGATCGATGCGGCCAACACCACAGCCGTCCCAGATGCGGTCAGCGCTAGCCCCAGTTTGGCGATCAGCAGTTTCATTCTACACCTAACCCTAAAGCAGACTCCGCACACGCACCGTTAATCTAACTGCCGCAAGATTCCAACCACTGAAATGCATTTTGGCCAGGTGCCATGTAAAATTCAACGGAAACTTTCAGTCGACGCCATCCGCCTGCGTTCATCTTTCAGGCTCCTTTTTCGGCCACTGGACATGCCTACAACTGAAACCTCTCTGGCCTGTTCATGGTTTAGACTGATAATAGCTTGGCTTGGACGTCCTACTCGAATTTTATCAAACGGAACCAATACTTTAACTGGAACGGTTGTATGATTGAGTTTACCGAATGCCCCAATTGCGGAAAACGTGTTCGCGCGACGGCCGCCAAATGTCACCATTGCGGCTGGACGATCCACCAGCACCCCGACGATGTGATCGGCTCACCCGAACACGCCCAAGGCGGTTATGGCGACCAGGAAGATTTTGATTACGATGAGTTCATGGAACAAGAATTTGGCGAAAAACGATCAGGACTGCGCAGTGTCTGGCGTGCGGCAGCCATCGTACTGATCGTCGTGATGCTGCTGCCCTGGCTACTGCAACTGTTTGGCATTTTTCCGGAAGTGAAGATGATTCCCGTTGAATAACTTGTACTCGAAAGAATCGGCCATGCGATACCATTCTTCGTTTTACCGAATCATTAGGGTAGCTCTAACTGTTCCGCTATCCATCTTGTGCTTATGCAGCGACAGTCAGCTTCACGCGCAAGCCTCCGCGTCCGACGATTCAGGCCCCACCCTTTCCAAGCGACCCAATATTCTTTTTGCCTTTGCAGACGACTGGGGCCGTCATGCAGGAGCTTACGCGCGGATCGACGGCACAGGCACTATCAACGATTGCGTTCGCACGCCACATATCGATCGTATCGCCAACGAGGGGGTCTTGTTTCGCAGCGTCTTTGTCTCGTCGCCAAGCTGCACGCCGTGTCGCAGTGCCCTACTGTCCGGGCAACATTTTTGGAGAACCGGGCGCGGTGCGATACTCAATGGTGCTGTGTGGGATGGCTCCCAGCCGTCGTTTCCTCTTCTGCTGAGAAAAGCTGGCTATCACATCGGAAAGTCTTACAAAGTTTGGAGCCCGGGAACTGCACTTGCAGACCCTTTCGGCGAAAAAAGTTCCTACTACGAAAAATCGGGGAGACGTTTTAATCAATTCTCTCAAAACGTAACCCTTCAAGTGGAAAAGGGAATATCGCTTCAACAAGCCAAGCAGGAACTGTACGACGAAATCTTAGGAAATTTTAATTCGTTTCTTAATGATCGCAACGAAGATCAACCGTTTTGCTACTGGTTCGGTCCCACCAATGTGCATCGCCAATGGGTCCAGGGTTCCGGCAAATCGCTGTGGAATATCAATCCTGACGACCTCCAGGGCAAGATGCCTGCATTCCTGCCGGATGTTCCCGTAGTTCGTCAGGATCTGGCAGACTACTTTGGAGAAGTGGCTGCCTTTGATGCCGCTGTTGGTGTGCTACTGAAACGGTTGGAGGAAATTGGCGAACTGGATAACACCTTAGTGATCGTTAGCGGCGATCATGGTGCGCCTGGATTTCCGCATGGCAAGTGCAATCTGTATGACTTCGGCTCGCGCGTATCATTGGCGATTCGCTGGGGTGGATCAAAGCCCGGTCGAGTGATCGACGACCTAGTGAGTCTGGCCGATTTGGCTCCTACATTGATTGAATTAAGCGGCCAGAAGATTCCTGAGTCGATGACAGGTCGAAGCTTGGTTAGACATCTGCAATCGGAACAGTCCGGCCAGGTCGATCCAAACTGGAACGAAGTATTTATAGGCCGCGAGCGACATGTCGCCAGCGCCCGTGCCGACTATATGCCATATCCACAACGAGCCATCCGCACTTACGATTTTTTATACATCATCAACTTCCGACCAGACCGTTGGCCGCTGGGAGATCCATTCCAGTTGCAGGATGCTTCTTCTCCCTCGATCGAAGAATTGACCAATTCAACTCGCGCGACCCTACCTGATGAAGACGCCGGTCCTACCAAAGCTTGGCTAGTTAAGATGCGCAATGACCCCCAGTGGAAAAGTCATTTTGATTGGGTCTACGGCAGGCGTCCACGCGAGGAGCTGTACGACTTGAGGAACGATCCGCATCAAACCAAAAACGTGGCTGGTGATCTTGCGTACGCTCAGCGGCAAGCTGAACTAGAAAAAAGGTTACTAGACGAGCTGACGACCACTGGCGATCCCAGGATGATTGACGATGGTCTTTTTTTTGAGACACCACCCTTGTCCGGTCCAATTCGAGAGTAGTTTCCACTGACAAACTAAGTTGGATAGGCTTTAGGCTTTAGGCGTTGGGCTTTAGGCTCAGTACTCAGTACTCAGTACTCAGTACTCAGTACTCAGTACTCAGTACTCAATTCTCAATTCTCGATTCTCAAGTCTCAGTAACCGGCTATTCGTTTGAAATCTTCCAACCGATATCTTCCAACATTCACCCTATTCTCCCGTACTGCCAAAAAACAATGATCGACATTTTTAACATGAATCGCCTTTTCATATTTCTCCTGTGCCTTCCCTTGGCAACGGCCGCTGTTGGTGAGCAGCCACCGAATATCGTTTTTATCGTCTCGGATGATCAAGCTTGGACCGACTACGGGTTCATGGGGCATCCGCACATCGAAACGCCCAGCCTGGACCGACTTGCCAAACAAAGTGCTGTTTTTAGCCGTGGATATGTCCCGACAGCGTTGTGCCGCCCCTCGTTGGCAACGTTGATCACTGGCAAGTACGCACATCAACACAAGATCAGCGGTAATGATCCTGCACTTCCACAGTCACGCTCGGGGTCTACTGATCAACAATTAGAGTCCGCAGAGTATCGTCAGCTTCGCGAACAACTGATTTCGCATATCGATAGGCAATCAACGCTGCCTAAGCTGCTAGCTGGTCAAGGCTATGTCAGTCATCAGTCAGGCAAGTGGTGGGAAGGCGCTTTCTCGCGCGGTGGATTTACTGAAGGCATGACAAGAGGTTTTCCCAAACCAGGTGGTCGTCACGGCGATGATGGTCTAACAATTGGCCGCGGTGGGATGCAGCCAATACTTGATTTCATCGATCGACAAACGGGTAATCACAAGCCTTTTTTCGTTTGGTATGCACCATTCCTACCGCACACGCCACACAATCCTCCCGATCGACTTTTTCAAAAATACAAAGACAAAGGCATTGCGTCGGACCATCTGGCCAGGTACTACGCGATGGTCGAGTGGTTCGATGAGACCTGCGGGCAACTGCTCGATCATCTTGATCAAAAGGGAGTCGCCCAAAATACACTCATAGTCTACATCGCCGACAACGGCTGGATACAACGCACCGACGCTCCAGGTTTCGCTGCTCGTTCTAAACAATCCGCCAACGAAGGTGGTACGCGGCAGCCAATCATGTTTTGCTGGCCTGGAAATATCATCCCTGGAGATCGTGGACTACAGTTATGCTCCAGTGTTGACATCGTACCAACAGTTCTGGCGGCTGCGGGCCTGGAGGCCTCAAACGATCTGCCAGGTTACAATCTTCTGCCGATCCTAAAATCGAGTCAGCCCACGCCGCGCACCGAAGTATTTGGTGAAACGTTCGCTCATGATGTCGCCGACATCGAACAACCTGAGGCATCTCTGCTTTACCGATGGGTTATCGATGATCGTTGGAAGTTGATACTCACCTATGATGGTAAAGTAGGACGTCACGCAGAAAATCATCCTCGCACGGATGTGCATCCCCAGTTGTATGACTTGCTGAACGATCCCAGCGAGAACGACAACTTGGCTGCTCAATATCCCGAACTGGTCAAACGCTTAGCCGAGAAATTGCAAGACTGGTGGCCAGTAACCCAGCGAAAGGTCCTTACAGATTATCGATGAAAACAAGGTGGCTATGCAATCCAATACACTAGACATAACGTTAATTTGGCTAGCTCGAATTTCGTCGCTGGCCATGGCTGGTCTATTCCTTTCCTTCTTGATGGGCGAAGAGCGACGCCCGGATCTATTGCATGAGCGCTTGAGCGTCCAACTGATCTTCGTCGGTTGGGCAGTTATCTTCTTGGGTTATCTGTCAGGCTGGCGAAATCCGGCTGCGGGAGGAGCCTTAGTTCTGGCCGCGCTAGCGTTCATGAACCTAGTCGAATATTTTTACAACGATCGGTTGCTAGGCCCAGCGTTTCTGCTCTGGGCAGTTCCCGGAATATTATTTTTGTTATCAGCATACGCAAACAGGATTCGCAATCGGACAGGTTCTTAAGCTCAGACACTCGCATCCCACTGCTGATCGCTCAACTGTGTTTTTTGCTTTTGAAAATGGGTGTTGTTCGCCAAAGTGCATCAGGTCCAAACCGCTTTTGCAATCCGGAATGCCCCGCATGTACATCGCCGTAGACTTTGCGGATCATTGCAGGCATCCCTAGAGTACACACGGCTATCACAATCGCAGCCCATGCTGATAGCCTGAGCCATGAAGGCTGGGAATCAGCGTGCGCACCGATCCCATTTGCCTGGCCTACCGACTGTGACGATAGCGGCTTGTAGGTGCCAACCAACCAAGTCACGATCACCGCATTCAAAAAAATCGCACCTTCAGTCAACATGCGACCTTCTGAAAATCGCACCAAAGCACGCTCGAAGTTCATCACAACGATCACCCACAACAAAACCAAATAGTACATTTGCCCGCGCCCAATCCAGCTTGCGGGCAGCCATGCCAAGGGGTCTCGCAGATGGCGGTGCATCATTGCCACGCCACAAATGGCCAACGCACAGAAGGCTAAACAGAACCAAACCTCGGCCGAAAATTCCAAATTGTCAAAACCAGGTAAACGCATTGTTCTTGGCACCGCCTGATTTTCGACCCAAACGCGCACGTTCTTAAACATGTTTAAGAAGATCACTCCAAACAGCACGCTGGCCATCGCTACGATGTGTTTCTTCGCGGTGGGCTCCGAATTGGGATCTCGGGCAACTCGTCCAGCAGATTTGCTCAACCAGTAAAGCGCCAGGAAAACTCCCAGGCCATTGATCCAGCCATACGACTGTTCCAGAAAACTATGCCAGTTGCTGTGCTGCCAAAACGTCCATCGCTCAATCATTTCAGCATCGCTGGACAAGTTAGGGTTGCCCGGTGCCACCAACAACAATTTCAGAAACGCGGCACCTGCAAATCCCAGTCCACCCACAATACCGCACAGAAGCCCTGCGTAAGTGGCTCGTGTGTAACCGTGACGCAGCAGCCACCACACGGTGCCAACGACTACACCGACGATTCCAGCCCAGTTGTCGCCGCGCGGTGGCGTCATTCTCAACCCCGCGCCACCCAATCCCAGCAGCACAGGCATCAACAGGAAACCGACCATCCAGCCAATAGCCATACTTGTCAACAGGCCCGAACCGCTGCGAAATCGTCCGTAACGTGCCATAAAAATAACCAGTCCAGCCAGTAAACCAACGGCCCAGCCAACGTGCTGAGGAAATAGGGTAAACCAGTTTGGCCAATTGGTCAGCAGATCCGCCTGTAGTTCTTGAACAGTTTGGCCACGCTGCTGGGCCCACTGGGAAAACTGGCTTACATCGGCTTGAACCTGAACCAGGGGCCACGCCAAAAGGTGCTGCAGTAGCCCAGTCGAAGTCAGCAGCAGTTGCAGCAACCATCCGATCAAAGCACTCGCTCCTGCGATCAGAAACATTTTGCCGCAGTGCCGAAATCGACCGTCCCACAGTTCAAACAGGACGATACCAAGCCCCGCCGCCAAAGTTTGAATCCAGTCGCTGTCCATCCAATACAGAGCGCTGGCTTGCCGCTGCCACGTGCGGTCGTCGATGTAACTGGCTTCCAGGTTGGACAACCAAATCAAGAAGAAGTGCAGAAGAATCCATGTAGCCACCACCCAGGCCAACGGGCGAAACAGGCTGGACAATCGTCGTCCCGACGCTTCGGCGGGCCAAACCGTACCAAGCCCACCCATGGCGGCCCACAAAAATCCGATGACAAATAACCCGCTAAAGCCATAGACTACGCTAGGCCAATGTCCAGAATGGGTATAGGCGATCACTTGCATGTAAGAAATAGAACCGCCGAAGGCCCAGCCAAGCGCTCCAAACATTGGAAAGTAGCCCAATCGGATCGCCCATTCACGCTGCCCAAAGACCAAAACGCCAGCTAACGCCGCCAACGCGCCAGGCAACATGGCACCGTACTCATGCCCAAAATTTCCGCGCACTCCCCAGCCAATCGACAACGAAAGGCTTACCAAGATTACCGCTCGTATCATCGCCGTGGTCCTTGTCCAATTTTTCTGTTCGGGTAGTCGACAAAACAATCAAGAGATCTTATCGATGATCTCTTTAGCGGCTCGCACACCCGATAGATAGGCGCCATGTGCAGTACCAAAATAATCCTGCTCAGTCGCTTCGCCAGCGAAGTACAATCGATCATTGACCACTGCCGCCAATTGCTCACGAGCCTTTGGGTCGGTACCCACAGGATTAAAAGAGTAAGAGCCGCGAGCAAATGGGTCCATCCCCCAGCGAGTTATCTGATAATCTAGCGGCTCTGGAATTCCATTGCCAAACATTTTCTTTAACGTTCCCATCGCGCTGGCCACAATCTTCTCGTCAGACCACGCCTCGATTTCACGCCCCCGATCAGCCGCATTAAATCCTAATTGCACCGGTGCATTGGCGGCTCTAGCGAAACTGACCCATTGCGACCATGTACCCGCATGCTCAGAAACATATTCTAACCAATCAACGTCCTTCGGCCAAAAGATCTGGCTGAATCGCAAGTAGCATTTGTTCAGCGTGCCCATCTCAAGTTTCTGCAGGGCCTTAGTCTTTGACGCAGGCAGTTCAGGGCTGAAACGCACCGCACCTGCCTTGAGTACACCCAATGGCAGCGTAACAATCACTCGATCCGCTGAAAACCGGTCGCTTTCAGCCACAATCTGAATCGGCAAGGCCGACCAATCGATTTCTCGAACAACCTGACCTGTTCGAATCGTCAAGCCCTGAGCCAAATGATTGACAACCGACTGATAGCCATCAGCAAAAAGCATATCCTCTCCGTCAAACTCTTCGGCATTATCATACCAGTAGCTGGATAACCGCTGAAGACTTCCAGCATACTCCTGTTCGATCTCAGCATTAACGATAAACCTCGCGAACCTCTGAGCTTGTTCGCCTAGCTTTAGACGAACCAACAACTCCTCAATCACCTGGCCGACACTTTTGTCCAGATCTCCATCTTGAGCAGCTCCCAAAGCTAACCAAATCTGCTTTCTTAGCTTCTCCATATCTTTTTCTTGTGCTTCGGTAAGCGGCTTACCATCGGAATTAAATACGATTGTGCGCTCGTAGCTGGTTTCTAAGAGTTCCGCGTCAGCCGATTCTGCAACGCGGGTCAAAGGGTTTCCTGTAACGCCGTGAATCCAACTTGCCCCCAGATCCATGGGCATCCCAGGCCATTTAGAACTGGTCCATGTCCTACCACCAATGCGGTCACGAGCCTCTAGCACCAAGACATCCAGGTCATGTCCAATCAATTCCTTCGCTGCCGCCAGCCCAGCCAGTCCCGCACCTATCACAACGATTCTTTGTTCTTCTTGCACTTGAATTTCTTTCTAGCCATGATCAGCGGTCCATTTCAAAAATTTCTACCGGATTGATCTTGAATTGCAACATATTGGCCGAATGACGCCCGTTGTCACCACCTTTGCGTTGCATCGTGATTCTACCTATCTTTAAGCTTCCCTCGCGGCTGATCACCACTTCGCCTTGACCATAGAACTCGGCGGCTTTCGCGGTGGGAACGATGATCCACTGAAAGTTAGGCAGCTTCTTCTGTGCCGCTTCCCCCCTGGGCGGCTTGATCGTCACCATCAGCCAATCAGCCGAATAATCACCCGAACCTTCAAAAAGATAGTTGATGATTCGCTGACGATTGGTGCTAAAGAACTGTAAGATCGCCTGCTGAGTCTCTTTTGGCATTTCGTCCAAAAATGTCCGCCTGGCATCCCTTCCAACTTGCTCTGGGCGAAGTTCGCCTACAAAACGCTTGAGTGCTGCATGCACATCGTCCGGCATCTGCCACGTCTGGGCATAATCGTGCAACCAGCGTTTGTCGATTTGATTGAAGCCGTTTGGATTGCTGACCAGCTTGATCGAGATCCCTTCTTGACACGCCCCGCGCTTTTTGGAATCGATGTTCAGCATGAGATCTGCTTTCTGACCGTGCGGCTTATGTACTTGAACACTAACCAACTCCTGATTATCGTAGCCTAGAGCCGAAAGCCATGCTTGAGCGTCTTGATCGGAGCGCCAAGCATTTAACTTTTCGCGAATCTGGTCTTCGTTCTCAAAGCCAGCCTTGGCGGTTTTTGAGCCACGCTGAATTTCAGCGGCCCGAGAAGCTGTCTGACCGTCCAGCTCCGCAGCGTCCTTTGACTCGACAGCAGCTTGTTTAGAAGTCTGCGCAGAGCAACTTGAGGAATAGATGAACGTGCAAGCAAAAACGGCGACAAGCCACACAAGCCGCCCGACACGGCCACGCCAACGG
>DAIRSD010000141.1:0-10195 GCA_036804625.1 Aureliella sp.
GTTTGTGGTCATCGCATCGACCACCTTTTGAGCCAAGTCTCGGCTGCCTGGTCGCTTCAGGTTGTCAGCCAATTCAGCCAAGTTCTCAAGTTCGTATTCACGCACGACCGGCATCAAGCGAGATTCAATCAGGTACGTTTTGCTTGGTTCCAGCACAATTGCCGACTTGTCGCGGATAAACTGCGATAAGAAGTTGAAAGTTTGTTGGTCGATAGGGGCTGCAAGAGTACTCATGGGCATTAAACTCCTGCCAACTGAAGTCTAGAGTTGCGAAGACCACGACGAGCATGCTGTTCTAAGCTTCGTCCGACGGCATCCAGTGGAAGAATTTCGTTGGCAAGGCCGGCACGAGACACGGCACCGGGCATGCCCCACACCACACTGGAAGCCTGGTCTTGAGCGATAACCCATCCACCAGCTTGTCGTATCAGTTCGCACCCACATTGGCCATCCTGACCCATACCGGTTAATACTGCCGCCACTAGGTTGGAGCCATAAAGGTTAGCCGCTGATCGGAATAATACATCCACAGCCGGTCTGCACGAGCATTCGGGCGCTTGTTGATTAAGCTTGACAACGACCTCGGTTGCGTTGCGGGCAACTGTCAGGTGGAAGTCTCCTGGTGCCAGATAGGCATGGCCTGCTTCTACTTTCATGCCGTCTACCGCTTCATGCACCGTCAGTGGCGACAACTGATTAAGTCGTTCAGCCAAACGCGCAGTAAAGACCGGAGGCATGTGCTGAACGATCAGGACAGGAACAGGCAAGTCTGACGGCAAATCCGCCAGCACTTTGCTTAACGCATTGGGGCCACCCGTGGAAGTGCCTATGGCAATCGCGTCAACTCTGGCTGGAGGGGAGGCGCTTGCAGGCTTCAGCAACGACCGATAAATAGCATCCGAAGTTGTCCTGACCAATGGTGGTCGGGTTCCAGGGAACGTGGTCGTAGTCTCGCCCAATGTTTGCGGGCAGGTTCTCTTACAAAAGACTTTGATTTTCGGAATCAGGTCGTCTTGGACTCTCTTGATCGTGGCTCCGGTGCTGCCAGTATTGCTGGGCGTTGTCACGTAGGCGTTAGCACCTCGAGTCAGTGCATCCAGAGTTGCCGTCGCACCGCGCTCGGTCAACGTGCTGAACATGATCACCGGCAGCGACTTGTTGACCTTACGAATCTCGGACAGTGTCTCCAGCCCGTCCATTTCTGGCATCTCGATATCTAGTGTGACCAGATCCGGCTTTAATTGAGCGATCTTGGCCAGCGCGATCTTACCGTTCGCGGCGATGCCAACCACTTCAATCATCGGATCAGCAGCTAGCGCATCGGTCAGCAACCGCCTGATGATCGCAGAATCATCCACGATCAAGACGCGTATCTTATCCATTTACGCCACTCCCGTTTCGATCCCGAGTAACTGGAGTTTCTCCACTAGCTGGGTCTTATCGAAGGGCTTCATCAAATATTCGTTGACGCCAGCAATGAAGGCCTGCGCCATTCGTTCCATTTCCGTTTCGGTGGTCACCATCATCATGGGGACATACTTGTACTCGGGCAATGCTCTAGCAGCCTTAATGAACTCAAGTCCATTCATCTCAGGCATGTTCCAGTCCACTAGAATCAGGTCGGGACAGCCATGCTGCTCCAACTGCTGAAGCGCTTCAAGCCCATGCCCTGCCTCAGTGACTTCCCAGCCCAGTTCTTTCATGATGTTACCGATCAAGCGCCGAATGGCGCGAGAATCGTCGATGACTAATGCACGCAAGTTGATTGCTCCTGACTCTAAGGGAAGTCCTGCCACCGGAGGCTTTTGACCGTCGCACCCTTACTAAGAGTACAGTCGCAAAAACCGGCACGACCAGTGCTGAAAGGTAGCACTTTCCTAACAGAAAATATCTAGCTTACAGGACTGATCGGGGCCGAACTCACGACCTAATTTGACCATTTGGATATTCCTACCAGAGATACTAAGGTTGGTTTGCGCAGAATATTCCACATGGGATACCTTCCAACCAACTGGCAGGATTCCCGCCTAGATCTCTCTATGCAAACGACTAGTAATGGTCTTGGTAGGTGGCGCTCTGAAGTCGTTGGTTTCGGCGAGCGATTTCGGTGACCAACGGGTGGTCGGCTCCGGAAATTGCCACAGCTAACCAGCCGTCCCGCAATTCTATCTGAGATATCGCCAGTCCCTCCGCTCTGGGGTCAGCGGCCCACTCGGGTGAAACCAGGGGCAGGTGCGGCTTGGATACAAAGACCTTGGCGAATATGACTCGCAACGCTAATCGGTCGCGCATTGGAAGTTGCTTGGCCTGGATTTCGATCGAACTATCTGGATCTCGCACAAGGCCCGAAACCAAACCATCTGCATAAGGAACATAGGTTGATGTGACAACAAAGTTCTTGATCAGCAGTCCTTCTTCCCGGCGAAATTCTGCAAATTTCAGATTCAGCCGAAAGCGTCCGTCTTGCAAATCAACCCAAATCGGACTGTGGTCGGCAAACCGCACTGAAATGTCATCCGGGATATCGTCTGGGGGTATCATTTGAGTTTGGAACATTTCTCCAAGACGCTGATAGAGTTCCGGCAATGTCCAACGTCGACCACTCAATTGAGTCTTTTCAATTGTATTGTTGATAACCGACTGATGGATTTGAAAGCTGGTCAAGCAATCCGATGGTGCGCGAGGTCTGGGGGTGTGTGAAGTGAGCTGGTTTTCGCTGGCTAGGCGATATCGAATCGACAAGCGATCTTCGGTGGTGCTCATCGACACGACCAGCGGATCCAGCGTCAGTCGCTCTAGCGGCCCCAGGATTCTTTGCTGCAGCTCCCGCTGAGCTTTCTGTAAAGCTTCCTCTAACTTATCATCGAATGCCTGGTCCGCTTCCTGAGAAATCTTGCGCTGAGTAATTCGCTTAGCTAAGCCCTTTTTCTGATTAAACTGTTCGCGGACAATCAGCCTGGCAAAGTCGCCAATGACTGGCAATCCATCAAAATCGGTGCTCATCTTCTGTAGTTGTTCTTGAGAGGAAACCTGAGCAGCACCGGTGGAAGAGACTTGATATCCCATGGGGCTCATGCGCACGTTTCGTTGGCTGGTGACTTGAGCTGTACTTGAATTGTGAAATACGGCCGGTCCCTTGCTGCTTCTGGTGTCACTTACCAAGTCACCTTTGACTTGCAGCAAAACGTTCCAGGCGGAAGGGTCTGGTTGAAGCTGTACCGACAGTTGCGTGCGGACAGCACTGTCTCCCTTAGTCTCAGCTCCCAGAATGCGTTCCCGCACTGGTCGGACTTCGTATTGGCCTTCAGGAAGAAATCGTTCAATCATCTGCTTGGAAACAGTCAGGCGCAAATTGGCATTACGAAAGTGGGTATTGAGCGTGCCAGCCAGTCGCTGCTGGTGAGCGCTGTCGGGATGTCGCAAGACGGAAATAGTGTCCGCCACTGACTGAACCTGCTTCGAGGTGCAATCTTGCTCCACTTTTTCCAAACTGGCAAGCAATTGGCGGTAGTCAACTGGATTACGAGACCATGCCGTCAAGCTGCCAGTCAATTCCGATATCGATTGGTGCTCGACAATTTTTCTCTGGTGGTCATCCAGTCGCTCCCAACGCACTCGCGACAAGTAATTCCTTGCCAGCCGATGTCCTTGTTGCCAATCGTCCAGTTGCGATTGCGTCCAACGGGACAGTTCGTCCAGCAGCAGGAACGAACGCCACCCCGTTCGATCTGTAGCATCTTCCAGGAATTTTTCAACGTCGGCAATCGATCGAGCGACTTGGCTTCGAGCGATATGTGTGGAATGCGCACCGCTTAAACGAATCGAAGTGTCGTCCAGGCATGCCTGGACCGCCTGCCACACTTCAACGCGGCGTTGAAGCGAGTAGCCAGTTCGTATGAGCATCTGAGCCAGATGATCTTCAGTCAGTTGCTCGCCCAACGATTGTCCCTGCTCACCGAGTTGTTGCAATTGAGTCAAAATCTCTCGACTTGAATCGACTTCCAGCCCTTGCTGTTCAACAAGTGAAGTCACTCGGTCTTGTACCGAACGAGCCCACTGAGCCAAGGCGCTCGCCTGGGATCGAGAATTCTCGGTAGTTACATAGTGTGGGACGGATCGACCATTTTCCAAAGAATCCTCTGGAATCAGGCTAACGCTATAATCTGCCGAAGCGATTGACCGCAACTGATTCAGCTCGTCCAGTAATTGAATTGGCTCAGGAATCTTACCGACCAGTTCCGTGGGTGAACGCTTGGACTCGGAAGGTTGAAGATGGTCGTCTTCCGATTGTGGGGCCGATTCAGGTGCTGTTGTCGAACTGACCATTTTTAGTGGGCTATCTAGGGCTGCGTCCATGCTCTGCATCAACAGCGCGGTGCTGCTGGAGGAAAGTGTCAGCGGCAGGCTCACAAAATCTTCGGCCGTCAGCGGTTCGTGCAAGACCGCACTTGCCGCCGGTTCCGGAGGTCGTCGCAACAGGCCAGCCGATTCATTGGAGCGTTCCAATCGTCGGCGAGAGATCTGTGTCTGATAGTTGGGTGTTACCGAGGTGCGACCGAGCAGGTTATCGTCCTGATGAAGGATGATGCCCTGATTCTCAGCCACGATTCCTGGCGAGAATCGCTCAGCCAGTTCCCAGAAGCTTTCCGTTGGTAAGCTCAAATGTTTTTCGACGGTCATGAGAGCCAGAGTCAACGTGATGGCTACTGTCAATGCAGCCAGCCAGCCGCGATAACTGCGTTCGGGTTGCATCGTGCGGTTTATTCCTTTCGTCTGGTCATTTGCCAGCGCTTCGGCTTTGGGCACTTTCTTTATTTGGCATCGCGGGCAGATCGGAAATGCTGCCATTGGACAGCCTTCCGTACTGCGCAGGCCAACTTTGGGTTTAGATCGGACAAACTTGCTGCGTCACGATAAACACTTTATGCGCAAGGCTTGATGATCCGACCGCAGAGTTCGGAAAGGCTAAGATGCGCAGACTCTAGCGGACCTGTTTTGCCAGCAATCGGAGGGCAATGTTCCATCGCTATTCAAGGCAAAGGTCTGTTTTAGTTCGGCCCGCTGAGTGCGAAACCAACTGGCCACCAGAGCTAGCGTTTCGGGCCTGGAGATAAATGGAGATCCAACCAGATTGGGCTGCAGCCACCACTGGGCGAGCACAGGCGAGATCGCAGAAGCTTGAGCCGCATTACGAGGGGCCGCAACGGCCCCTTCAACAACACCTCGACGTATCAAATACCAAATCGAACCATTGCTGCGACTGGAAACATCAGGCACTTGATAGATGAAGGTGAATCGTTGGCGCGCTGTAGCCACATCTTCCGCGCGATGGCATAGCCATGTGACAGCCCGCAAGTCCTGGTGAATTCTAGCTGCCTGTTCATATTGTTGCTGCTGGGCCGCCACTTGCATGCTGGCCAGTAGCACATCCAGCGCCGTCGAATCATGTCCGGCTAGAAATTGACGTGCTTTATGTACCTGCGCGTCGTATTGTTGCCGCGAACAGTTGGCAATACACGGTCCCAAGCAGGTGCCTAGTTCCAATCGTATGCAGCCTGGACGAAGCTCGATTTCAAACAATTGCAACTGCTCGGTAAAGCTACATGACTGCTTTGTAGAGCAGTCACGCAGTCGATAGATGCGATTGAGTACCTCTACCGCACGATTGGCCCGTTGAGTCCCTGACAAAGGGCCAATGATTGCCACAGCGGCTGGGTCAGGGAAACGAGCCACATAGAGTTGCTCGGCGGGTGCTTTCCCCAAACAGACGAACACCTCCTGTTGTCGTCTTGGAATCCCTTGGACATTAAATCGCGGCTGAAACGTTCGAATCAGCGATTGCTCTCTCAGCAGGGCAGCAAATTCACTGGGTTGGCATTCCCACACGATCGCTGCTGTCGACTGAACAATGCGTCCCGATTTGTCTTCTTCGTTGCCTGGAAGAAAATAGCTGAGCAATCGATTGCGCAGAGCTTTCGACTTGCCGACATAAATCAATCGCCCCAGTATGTCCACCATTGCGTACACGCCAGGTCGTCGTGGAAGATAACGAAGCACTTGCTGGCGCAGCGAGTCTGGTGTATCGCCCTCGATCGAGCTTAGTCCTCTGGGCGCAAAGGGATACAGCGTGTCGGTTCCAAAGTCACAGAACTTTTGCTCGGTCAAGAACGCGTCCATGCTGGATTCTCCTTAGGCAGCCCTGCTTTCTAACACTAATTTCTAACCTTCTGGCCGCGATTGTCGAAAACTGATGGTGCCAATGATCGCTAGCAGAATCGCCCCCAATACATCAAACAACTGCAAGTAGTCGTTGCCCAACAGATTAAATCGATCGGGAAACAGCGCGCAGGCGGCTGCCGCAAACAAGACACCTCGTTGCCACGCCCTGAGCGGGTGAAACAGGTAGCCGCCCATGGCAGCAGCCAAAGCGTAGATGCCGATGACGGCAGCAACGACGGCTACCACCACATCCAACCAATAGGGCGCACCTCCATCGTCTCCGATCATACACAATGCCGGGCGATAGACAAACATGAAAGGCAGCGTAAATCCAACCAACGCGAAACGAAATCCGGCAAAGCTGGACTGCATGACACCGGCACCGGCGATCGATGCTGTAGCGTATCCGGCTAAGGCTACTGGTGGAGTAACCATGGCCATCATTCCAAAATAGAAAATGAACATGTGTGCCGCCAGAATGGGCACTCCAACTGCAGGATCGGCAAACACTGGGCCAATGATGGTAGCCAGCAGCAAATAGGAAACGGCAGACGGTAATCCCATTCCCAAGATCAGCGAACAGACCATGATTGCCACCAATCCCAAGAACAGATTGTCACCAGCCAGCGGAATGATAGCCTGAGGCACGCCCGTGCCGATGCCTGTTCGCGAAACCAAACCTATGACTATTCCCACGCAGGCTGCCACCACAATCAGCGATACCGATCCTTTGGCAGTGGAGTGCAACACTTCCATCATGAATTTGCGCCATGGACGGCTGATCACCGCAGCCAGCAGTACACCGGCCGTCGCCCAAATCACTGCATCTTGCCAGCGTTCGACGTTAGGCACGAAATACTTGGCACCCACGGTCATTCCGCAGAACAGAGAAAACCCGACTAGCCGACTAGTCAGGCTGGCTGGAGTTCGTGGATTGATCAGAATCATCCCCAGAAGAAACACCATTGCATAGCTAACGGACCGGAACGGAGAAATGCCAGTTAGCAACAGCCCCATCAGCAGCAACAGAGACACGACAAACGTAAAGCCCTCCAAGCCAAATACAGGAAGTGGTTGTCCGGTTGTCGGAATGTCATTGAGCGGATCGACCGTCTTAGGGTTGGTCTGGTTTGCTCGCTTGTCTTGCGGCAAGTTCGTCAAGGCTGCGCTATTTCGGCAAGCATGGAAGTGAACCAGCAGATAAAGCGAGAAATAGTAAAGGATGGCTGGGATCAGCGCAGCCTTCATCACTTCGACGTAGGTTACCGGTGGCTGACGGTTGATGATCTCCAGCATCATGTAGGCACCGGCTCCCATGACGGGCGGTGCTAGAGCGCCTCCAGATGATGCTGCGGCTTCAACGCCGGCAGCGATATGCGGCCTAAATCCGATACTTTTCATCAGAGGGATGGTGAACACTCCGGTGGTTGCCGCGTTAGCCACCGCACTGCCCGATAGAGAACCCATCAAGCCGCTGGCTACGACCGCTACCTTGGCTGGGCCACCCGACCGTTTGCCCAGTAACCTTAATGCAACTTGAATGATGTACTGCGTCGCACCGCTAGCTTCAAGCAACGCACCAAAAAGTACAAAAAGAAACACATAGCGGAACATGACACCCAGCGCCGTTCCAAAAACGCCTTCGGTGCGCAAGTAAAGCTGGCCGATCAACGATTGCCAATCTTGACCCCGATGCGGAAATGCCCAGTCCGGAAGTTGCTGAGCGATACTCTCGTGCGCGTAGACAAAAAACAGCAGAGCTAGAATAGGCACGGCCCAGCCTGTCGTCCTACGCGTGGCCTCGATCACCAGTACCAATCCAACAGCGCCAAAAGTTAAATCGGTCGTTGTATAAAGTGCTGCACGCTGTCCAAGTGTCGGTCCCTGATAAACCAGGTACATACAACAAAGTACCGAAAGTGCTACTAGAGCAGCGTCGATGATGTCAACAGGAAGCGTATCGTGCAAGCGTTTGGACAGTGGGAATTGAAGGAAAGCGAGCATCAAGCCTGTTGTGGCAAAAAGGCTCATTTCCTGCAGAGGGTTGAGCAGCGAAAAGTTGACCTCGATCAACACGAACAGACTTAGCCAAACGGCAAGTGCAGCAGACATGATATCTCGCACCGACTGCCGGGTGGACCTTCTTTCCACGTTTGAAGCCTCAGCAGAAGTTTCGTTACTCATTGCCCGCTGTCACTCCGGACTCGCGGAAGTATCGCAGTGCCCCCGGATGAAACTCCGTTCCGTTGTCCTTACCAGCGGTCTCTGGTTTGATATTCGATGCAGCCCGATGTTTTTCGGCAATGCTGGCGCGGTTCTCATATACTAATTTCACGAAGTCATACACAGTCTGTTCGTCGACACTGGCATGCGTGATCAGATGAGCCGACCCAACGTTTAATCCCTGATATTCGCTGTCGACACCTTTGTATGTTCCGGCTGGAATCGTGGCTGGTTCAAAAAATGGATACTGCTGAATCAGCTTTTGCACGGCCGACTGGTCGTAAGGCACCAGGCGGATCGCACCTGCCTGAGCGATTTGGCTAAGAGCGGGATTGGGTGTTCCGCCGCCGATCATGGCGGCTACCACCGCTCGATCTCCGATTAGATCGACTGCACTTTGCTGGCTTCCGTAGGTCAATTCCAAATCAATCAGGGACAGACCATGAGCTTCCAAGATGGGGTCAACGAAATACTCAAAGCCTGCACCCTCGGGCCCCAAGTAGACACGTTTGCCTTTTAAGTCGGCAATGCTCTGGATGCCTGAATCGGCCAGCGTGACGAACATAGCGATGTTGGGAAACAGGGTCAGCACCGAACGAACCTCATGGGCCTGCTCCCAGCCCTGAGTGCCTCGGACGGCAAAGTAGGTGATCGACGAATTCGACATGGCGAACTGGATCTTCCCTTGACTAAGTAACCGGATATTCTCCATCGACCCGCCGGTGGACTCGGCAGCCACACGCCAATTCAGATCACCGCTATGCGAGTTCACCACCTCGCAGATGGCGCTGCCCACTGTGAAGAAAGCTCCGCCCGTGGGAGCCGTCCCCACGTTAATGAACTGTCGCTTCGAAGTGGGCTTGTTTTCGGAATCGCTGGTCGAACTGCTACAGCCATTCAGAGTGACAGCGATCCAACTCAGAAGCAGCCCGGCCCAAACACATTGACATTTCTTTTTTGCGACAGTCACCATCGTCCATTACCTTGTTCTATAGTCGACTTAGATCAGACCAAGGTAATATCATCCCCTCAGTTCGGTCAGAAGGCAACGGGACGACGGTGTGTCCATCAATTTCCCTAGTCGCGACTTTGGCTGGCAAGGGCAAATCGGAATAGGTAGTAGGCTAAGATCAGAATCGCTTGCAGCGTAGCAGCCACGTAGGTCAGCGCGGCAGCGTTGAGCACTTTGCTGACGTAAGGCAACTCAGGGCCGGAAACGATTCCAAGATTGACAAGCTGAGTCTTGGCGCGCGAACTGGCGTCAAATTCGACAGGCAGATTGACCAATTGGAATGCTACTGTGGCTCCAAATCCAAGGATACCGGCTAAGGCCAAGTAACGGCCAATACCTCCGCCACCCTCAACAGCTCCCATCATCCCGATTCCAACCATCAGCAAGATGGACCCCAGGCCACCGCCAAAATTGGCGGCTGGAACGGCCAAATTACGGACGATAAGAGGAGCGTATCGCTTGGCGTCCTGGATGGCATGACCGGATTCGTGAGCCGCGATGCCAACGGCAGACATCGAATTACCTCGAAAAACATGTGGGCTCAATCGAAGCACTTTCGCGGATGGGTCATAATGGTCAGACATTTCGCCGGGGACCTCTTCGATCTGTACTTGGTGCAAGCCGTTGGAATCCAGAATCCGGCGAGCGGCATCGTAACCGCTAGTGCGCGCGGCCACTTGGCTCATTTTGCTGTAGGCAGACCGTACCTTCCACAGTGCATGCTTCGCCAGAAGTTATGCT
>DAIRSD010000142.1:0-10190 GCA_036804625.1 Aureliella sp.
AATACTAAAGACCGTTGCTACTCGGATCGTGTAAGTCGAGTACGAGTACGAGTACCGCCGATGGCTGAGTACGAGTACGAAAATACTGATTTTCTCATCACTACCAAATCGATTCAAGCGGAAATAGCGCAACTTCAAAACGTGCCAGCGAGTGTGTGTCGCGTCAATCAACTGGCTAGCTTGCTGGCGCGTCGAGCTGGTATTCTGGGAAGATTTCCTACGGCTGCTTGCCTAAATCGGCAAACGACCTTCCATCCTAAGGCATTCTGCGGGTATAGGTAGGATAGGGCAAGTGACTCTGGCGAGCGGTAATCGTGAGTTTGGAGTCTGCGAGCTTGGAGTCGGTTTACTTTCTATTGCTGCAAGGATGGTTCAGAACTATGTGGCACCTGGGATGCTCGCTGCTCATGCTAGGGATACTAGCCTCCGCCGCATCGGCGCAGGCCTTTCAGCCACGAGCAAAATCCGCTTCGCTTTCAGAGCGACATGCCGATGATGGCACAAAGTCACAAGATGGCGCAAAGTCACAGCAAGTTGGCGCAGCGACACAGCGACTAATAGCGTCTCAGTCACAGCAGCAACTGTCGGCGACGACCAGAACCATTGCGGTTTCAACAGACCTTCAGCAAATCTACCAACGAACAGTATCGGCCACAACGGAAGACGATTTCTCGCTCATCGCTCGTTCTTGTGTGGAGATCATCGGCCAACAGCAGCGAAGCCAAGCAGATCACGACTATGCTTCCAGCCTTCTAGCCTGGGCAATGAATCGACGGGGTGAAATTCGTAGCCAGCGAGCTGCTGAGCTGGCCGAAAAGGGACAAATCAACCAAAGCCAACAACTGAGCACGTTAGCGGCAGACGACTTTTTGGTCGCGGTACGCCATGGTCCCAACAACTGGAGGCACCGGCACAATCACGCTATCGCATTGGCCATGCGTGGTGACTATCGCACCGCTATTGCTCAACTGAACAAGACCATCGAACTGAATCCCAGTTATGCCAACGCCTATTTCAATCGAGCCGAACTGCGGTTTGAACTGCAGGATTTTGAAGCGGCCGAGCAAGACTACACTGCGGCGATCGAACAAAGCCAGGATGCTCAGTTCTACAATGGGCGCGCTCACTGCCGCTTTTTGCTTGGCAAGCACGATCAAGCTTTGCAGGATTACCAGCGCTCTAGCCAGCTTGAAACTGACAACGCTGCGTTCCTTACAGATTGGGGCGATGCCTGTCAGTGCCTAGGCAAATGGGATCAAGCCAACCAAGCTTATCGGGCAGCCGTAGCTGCAGACAAGAACTATGCCCGCGCCTATCAAAACGTCGGCTGGCTGATGGCGACTTGCCCAGACAAGCGACTACGCAATCACGAATTGGCTCTTTCGGCAGCTCAAAAATCGCTTGATCTAACCGGCCAGCGCAGCGTCGAGATACTGGAGACACTTGCTGCAGCCAACGCAGCTATGGGACGCTTCGAAAAAGCCGCCGAACTGCAAGCCGAAGCGGTGCAAGAGGCTGAAGCTCGTTCCGATACAACTACCGCTGACACGCTGGAATACCGGCAACGACTGAACCTTTATCGCCAAGGCCAAGTCTACTTGCAAACCCAGCCCACCGAGCCCAATCAACCTCAACAAATCGCGAGCGCACCTATGGATACTACACCGTGAAAATCTAGAGAAGTCAATTTTTTGTCGCCCAAGAGCAATGTGCCCATATCCGACCGGCTCAACTCAAGATCGTCTTAATTCTCGTTAGACAAAATCTTGCATTCGGTTATCAGTCATCCTGTAGCTCTAGAACTGCCAGGTGCGTCCCTATTTAGAGCCGGTGACCTCTAACTCTAGATCTTCAACGAACGATTCTGGTAGTACCAAATCGAATTGTTAAAACCTTTGTGTGTTCGTTGACGCAGCCGACGCGGAGCTATCGGTTGGATCGGCCGGTTGCGGAGCAGGCAACGTTTCCGGTTCGAGTATGGATTGAGCCTCTGACGTGCCCGGCTCAGTCTGCGATTGGATCTCCGCGGCAGTCGTTGGTCCCGAAGCTGCAGAACGGGTAGTGGGTTGTGAAGCTGATGGATTAGCGGTTGTAGGCTGCTGTGAACCAGCCTCGGTGGTCGGCCCCACTGACACGACGATGGCACCGTCAGATAAGACCATGCCAGGTCGTAGATCGCTACCTGAGCCTAAAACCCCAGAACCGGCCACCGCAGGTCGTGCAGCCTGATATCGCGGATCAAGCCCCTGCTGAACACCGGCGTACGGAGTAGCTCGACCCGACGGAAGGCCAGAGAACCCAGCTACAACCACCGGTCCAGGCCCCACGACCACGGCCGACGAGCGATAAAGGCCAACCGCCGGTGGAACTGGCACTACGGGCGGCACCAAATAGGGAGCAGCCACGACTAGGCCTACCCCAGGCGCGCGCACGTAGCCAGGTGCTATGGAAGGTCGAATCGAAGGAGCAACTACGACACCAGGAATGGGAGGTGCCAAGAAGGGTCTAACAGGTACGGGTGGTCCGAATACTGGTGGCCGAAACCCCCAAGCTCTTGGCCCTTGAGCCTGCACGAGACTGGCTCCAACAAGCACCCACAAACATCCGAGCAACGACACGTTAGCACGCATGGCAACCTCCCTTAGAAACATCCTGTGCGACTTGGCAAGTGATCCCCGCCAAGCATATATCCTACGGCACATCCCCAAGAAGGCAATTCTGCAAACGGTACATTTGCCAAAATTTCTTACCGGAGTTGTCCATGTTTGCTCGATCACAAGCCGATCAAACCTCCAGGAACAGCCGGGTTGGATCCTCGCAAATCTCTTTGATTGTCTTCAAGAAGGTAACCGCTTCGCGACCATCGATAATGCGATGATCGTAGGTCAACGCTAGATACATCATCGGCAGAATGACTACCTGACCACCAACAGCCATCGGTCTTTCCTGAATCGCATGCAGCCCTAAGATAGCGCTTTGAGGCGGATTGACGATCGGTGTGCTTAGCATCGAACCATAAACACCTCCATTGCTAATCGTGAAGGTTCCACCCATCAAATCTTCGGGCATCAAGCGATTCTCTGCCGCCTTAGCACCAAATTCACCGATGGTCCGCTCGACTTCAGCAAATGTCATCTGCTCTACGTTCCGCAGCACAGGAACCACCAATCCTTTTCCACCTCCGATGGCGATACCAATATCCATATAGTTGCGATAGACAATATTGTTCCCTCGGATTTCAGCATTGACCGAGGGAAACCGTCTGAGCGCTTCCACACTGGCCTTTGCAAAAAACGACATAAATCCCAGCTTCACTCCGTGACGCTCCTGGAAGGCATCGCGATATTTGGCTCGCAGATCCATGATCGGTTTCATGTTGACTTCGTTAAAGGTGGTCAGCAGGGCCGCTGTCTGCTGAGCCTCCACGAGCCGACTTGCGATCGTGCGCCGAATCATACTCAGCGGACGAATCTCTTCCATGCGCTGCCCACCAACCTGACTACCAGCCGCTGCTGGCAGTGCCGAGCTTGCTTGTTTTGCCGGACCTGGAACCGGCGATGGAGTCTGTAATTGCCCGGCTGGCCGAGAAACTACGGGACTACCGGCCGACTGTACTGCCAACACGTCCTCCTTCAGTATCCGACCGCCGGGACCCGATGCCTTCACGTCGCTCGGCTTCAAATTCTTCTCGTCCATGAGCCGCTGGGCAGATGGCATGATCCTGGGCTCTGACTGACCGGCTACGACTGACGAAGTTGAACTTGCCGGAGAAGCGGTGCCTGTAGGGCTAACGACTTGGGCGGTTGCCGCAGCATCCCCGGGCTTATCGGCAGGCTCCAAATGGCACAGCAATTCACCTACGTTGGCAAACTCCTCAACCTGCTTGCGAATGCTACGGACAAAGCCGGACTGAGGCGCCGGGACCTGCACGGCAGCCTTCTCCGTTTCCAAGTCGACGATGATCTGATCCTTGGCAACCCAGCCGCCTTCAGCGACCAACCACTGACCAATCTGCACCTCGGATATCGATTCGCCAACCGAAGGCACTTTGATTTCTAACATGGAATACTCCGAATTCCGATCGAGTTCTCTAATGGAAGTCTTTAACGTGGAAGCCTTTAACGGCCTGATTGGATCACTACGAGAAAGCGATCGCAAACGCTTCGTCAATCAAATCTTTTTGTTCTAGGGCGTGCGATCGAGCAGAACCAGTGGAAGGACTAGCCGACTCGACACGCGACACGCGTCGAAGTTTAAATCCTTGGTCTGCCAGAACGTCACCAAACTGTACCTTGAGGAATTGCCATGCCCCCATATTGGTCGGCTCTTCCTGAACCCACAACAAGTCGGTTCCCTTCTTGAAGGGCTGAAGCGACTTTAGCAACTCTTCTTCGCTCAGCGGATAAAACTGCTCCAGCCGAATGATGGCGATATTGTTGGCTGCAGCCTGCTCGCGTCGCTCCAGCAGTTCATAGTAGAGCTTGCCTGAGCACATCAGAACGCGATCGGTTTTTTCGGATACCTGCCGCGTGTCGGGCAAAATCTTCTGGAAACTCCCTTCAGTAAATTCGCTCAGCGGTGAAACCACAGCGGCGTGTCGCAACAGGCTTTTAGGCGTCAGCACGATCAGCGGTTTGCTCCATCGCCGCTTGGCTTGACGCCGCAACAGGTGAAAATACTGCGCTGGTGTCGATGGTTGACACACCTGCATGTTGTGCTCAGCCGTCAACAGCAGAAAGCGTTCCAGCCGCGCCGAGGAATGCTCTGGACCCGCTCCCTCAAACCCGTGAGGCAACAACATCACCAACTTGCTTAGCCGTCCCCATTTATCTTCAGCGCTAGCTATGAACTGATCGACGATGACCTGAGCTACGTTCCAAAAATCTCCGAACTGGGCCTCCCACAAGACCAATCCCTCAGGGATATCCAACGAGTACCCGTACTCAAAGCCCAGCACACCGCTTTCACACAGCGGGCTGTTGATGATATCAATTTTTGCCGCAGCGGGACCAAGGTTTTTTAGCGGCGTAAAGGTTTGACCTGTCTGTGCGTCATGCAAGACGCTATGCCGCTGACTGAAGGTTCCACGCTCACAGTCCTGACCGCTCAATCGGATCGGGTGCCCCTCCTGCAGCAAGCTAACAAACGCCAACGATTCGGCCGTTGCCCAATCCAGCGATCGTGTACCGGCAGCCATCTCCTCTCTCAGGCTCATAAATCGCTGCAGCTTTCGATTGACCGAAAAACCGCTCGGAAAAGTCACCAAGCTTCGCAAACAACCGGTCGCCGCTGCGGAGGTTAAACTGGTTTGAGGCTGATCGTGAGTTGGCTCCGGACCTCCAAAAAAGCCATGCCATGCTCCGCCCATGGTCTGAAGGTCGGAGACATATTCCTCCTTCTGAGCTAGTTCGAACTCTCGCTCCAATTTAGCCTGTCGCATCTCGGCTAATTGGTCTGCTTCCTGCCGAGTGAAATCACCAAACTTCAGCAGCTTGTCCAGATAGCTTTCGCGAACGCTCATCAGCTGGTCAATGGTTTGATACATCAGCGGCTGGGTGTAGCGTGGCTCGTCGCCTTCGTTGTGCCCCCAGCGGCGATATGCGTACATGTCGATGACCACATCTCGCTTAAATTCGCGGCGGAAATCCATGGACAGACTGATCACCTGAGCTACCGCTTCGGGATCCTCGCCGTTGACGTGGAAAATGGGAATCTGCAGCATCTTAGCTACGTCGGTAGCGTAGGTGCATGAACGCGCTTCCTCGGGCATCGTGGTGAACCCGATCTGATTGTTCAAGATCACATGCAACGTTCCGCCGGTAGTGTATCCCGGCAGCTCGCTCATGTTCAGAGTCTCCTGAACGATGCCTTCACCGGCAAAGGCCGCATCGCCGTGGATCAGAATGGTCATGTGCTTCGAATGTCGATCGTCTTTTTGTCTCTCTTGCTTGGCGCGGCATCGCCCCTGAGCCACGGTGTTGACGTATTCCAAGTGACTGGGATTAAAGCACAACGAGATATGCACCTTGGCACCTGTGGATGTTGTCCAGTCGCTACTGTACCCCAAGTGATAACGCACGTCGCCACCGCCGCGATGCATGTCCGGCACGGGATCGTCAAACGACCAGAAGATACTCTGCGCTCGCTTGCCCATAATATTTGCCAGAACATTCAAGCGACCTCGATGCGCCATCCCCAGCACCACGCCTTCCACCTGATGCTGACCCGCCTTCTCCAGCGCCAAGTCCAACAAGGGGATCAGACTTTCAGCGCCTTCCAGAGAAAACGTCTTGGCTCCCACAAACTTGCGTCGAACAAACTCTTCAAAAATGGCCGCATCAGCCAGTCGAGTGTAGATACGCACTTGGACATCTCGAGACAGTTCCAATCGATTCTCGCAACTCTCCATTCGACGCTGTAACCAGTCGCGAATATTGCGATTTTCGATATGCATGAACTGAGCAGCGATACTGCGACAATAGGTATTTCGCAGCTTGGTCAGAATGTCACCCATAGTACGCGAGTTGAAATAGTTCAGATTCTCGCAAGTAAACGGACGTTCTAAATCGGCTTGACTGAGACCATACGTTTCAGGATTCAATTCAGGCTGCTCACGATTGGCCAATTTCAGCGGATCCAGCCTGGCCATCACGTGCCCACGTACGCGATATTCTCGAACTAAGTTATCGATCCGGTCCTGCATCTTTGCCAGCCACAGAGCTTCATCACGAATGGCCAGCGCGTGAGCACCCGGCCCTTCCTCCTCAGCCACAGCGACTCGACCAGCCGCTGGTGATGCTCCGTTTGCTTCGACCTCAGTCGCTGAACCCACCAGTGAGAATTCATCAAAATACTTCCGCCATCCTGGCGAAACACTGGCCGGATCTCGGATGTACTGAACATACAGGTCGTCGATGTAATCTAGGCTATAGCTATTCATTGAAGCACCAATTTAAGTCTTTCCAACATGGCATCCCTTGCCCTGCAGCCCAATTATTATTAAGAGGTATCCACCAGCCGACCATGGGGCATTGGCGGATGGACTGATGAGGCGCAGTCCACAATATTGCTGGCATTGTTGACGTCTTTCAAACTTCCTGAAGACGGCTAGAAGTGAATTTCGGCTCGCTGTTGCCAATACCCGAACCAACCGCCCATCCTCTGCCCCATTC
The DNA here is from genome assembly GCA_036804625.1 of Aureliella sp. Taxonomy (GTDB): domain Bacteria; phylum Planctomycetota; class Planctomycetia; order Pirellulales; family Pirellulaceae; genus Aureliella. The sequence goes on from DAIRSD010000142.1 coordinate 7,173, forward strand.
CCACAGAACCGTGGCCCAGTAAAAATCTATCCGGAAACCCATACAACAACCAGCCGCAGCGCGTTAGCACACGGTTATCAGTGTGGAACCGGACGCTAACACGCTAGCGGCTGATTTTCCCGGATAGCCTCTAAGAGGCACGCTCTCCTAAGTATGCCTTTTTAGAACAGAGCTGACTAGTACAGTTTTTCAGTCAGCACCAAAATCGTGCTAAGAACAGAGGCTTTACCAGGATCGGCGCAAGCGTCCCGCGCAGTCGCCCTGCGCTCGTTCCGGTTCCAACTCAGTCGCTGTCCCCGCGACCTTGTAACACCCTACGGACACTCCGCCAAGAATCGATGCCGCCAATACGACTTCTACTGCATACCACGTTCTGGCGAACGTAGCTACGGAGCCATGCAATATCCAGGCTAAGCGGATAGCACTGGTAGCTTGGTTGTTCGCTTGAGCTTCCGATTGGCCTGGATGGCAAACTGCTCGAGTTCACGCGGTACCAAATGGTAAAAGACATCGCGCTGGCGAGCCTCGAAACCTAGTTCTTCGATGGCAGAGCGGATCTGATCTAAAGTCAAGAAATGCACCGTACCCGCCTGAGCAACTACGTTTTCTTCGATCATTAAACTGCCCATGTCGTTGGCACCGTACTGGAGAGCTAATTGCCCTACCTTCAGACCTTGAGTCACCCAGCTACTTTGAATGTTGGGAATATTGTCCAAAAACAGTCGACTAACGGCCTGAGTGTGTAAATATTCGTAAGCACCTTTGGGCGTCAGGTGAGCCAGATCGGTGTGTTCGGGCTGAAACGTCCAACAGATATAGGCCGTAAAGCCACCGGTTTCGTCCTGTAGTTGCCGCAGTCGCACTAGATGCTCAACGCGCTCTTCCAAAGTTTCTACGTGACCAAACATCATGGTGGCTGAGCCAATCCCTCCCAGTGCATGCCATTCTCGCATGACGTTCAGCCAGTCATCGGATAACACCTTGCCACGCGTAATTTGCTTGCGAACTCGATCGACCAGAATTTCACCGCCCCCGCCAGGCAGCGAACCCAAACCGGCCGCCTTCAGTTCGGTGAGCACCTGACGAACTGTCAAACGATTGATCTTGGCAAACTGATAGATTTCAGGCGGACTGAAAGCGTGCAGGTTAACTTGCGGATACCGCGTTCGCAGTTCCGAAAGCAGGTCTGTGTACCAGTCCAGCTTCAACGTTGGATGCATGCCGCCCTGCATCAGAATTTGATTGCCCCCTAGAGCGATCGTCTCTTCCACTTTCTGAAAGAGCGTTTCGCGATCCAGCACATAGCCTTCGGAACTCTTGGGAGATCGATAAAAGGCGCAGAAGTCACAGACGGCTGAACAAATATTCGTGTAGTTGATGTTGCGATCGATGTTATAGGTGCGATAGTCTTCTGGGTGCAGTCGCTTCGTCACCTGGTTGGCTGCACGACCAATCTTAGCCAATTGGTGACTGTTCAGTAGCGCCAGACCCTCCTGGGCTGTCAGCCGCTGGCCTTGCAAACAACGATCAAGAATCGGATCAATGTTGTGGCTTGTTTCGTTCATGATGCTCGCTATTCTTCGGTTAGACAGTTCTGTTCACGATTGGACAACAATAGTCGCTAAGCCAAACCGATACACGGGACGGATGACAGTAGTCCCAATCTGTCGGCATGTTCGCGGAACAATTCCAAACCCGCTCGTTCTGGAGCGTTCATGCGGAAGTGAAGTTGCACGGTGAAATAGGTCAAACAATCTTCCACAGTCAGATCGTACCGCGAAGCCTGCTGGCCAGCGATCTGGGCAATGTGCTGCAAACCCAAATCGCGGGCCTGCTGCAATGCTTGACAGGTTCGACTAAAGTCCCAAGCCTGTGCATGATTATTTCTAGCAACCCACATGGCAAAGACAAAGGGCAACCCGGTAAGCTGAAACCACTGCTCACCCAGATCCCAGCGCTGAACATAAGGATCGCCGTTGATGTTCATCGCGCGGTCACCGATCAACAAAACAGCATCGGCATCACATTCTTCATAGTCGGCATCGATGGGCAGTGACACCAGTTGCGGCCGCAAGCCGTACCGCTGATGCAAGAGTACCTGAGCCAGTGCGGCGCTAGTTCTGGAACCTTCATCAAGAGCCAGCGTCTTCACTTGCTTTGGATCACAGCGAAACAACAACTGGACACTTCGGACCGGACCCCGACAAGCGATACAGGCGTCCGATACAATCTGCAGATCGTCGCCTCCCCGCAGGTATTCAACGGATGGAATCAGCGCAACGTCCAATTCACCCGCAGTTAACTGATCGGCCAAACGGCTTGGCAAGTCCAACGTCAATTCGGACTTGGGAAGCTGGCGCTCAAGGCCGTAAATAAGCGGCTTGGTGTTTAGGTAGGAGACCGCTCCGATTCGCGTTGACATCAAGTTGTTCTCAAAAAACGAAATTCAATTGTGCGAAATTTTGGCCGAAAATGCGGGAACACTCAGACCAATAGCTTATTGGCCTCCGCCGACTCGAAAAGCCGTCTAATGGCTTTCCAGCGCCGTGCCCACCCAGAAAACCGCATACTGAAGCTTGGCGCAACGCTCATTGGCATGCCAATGCTTTGTCTACCTAGCAGATTTTGCCAAGCTAAATCAAGTCATCCATCAGTTCGAGAAACCGCGTTCCAAGGGGCCTAGTCTAATGAATTTCCTGAGAAAACAGCTATACTCAGGCTCCTGAAGTTAACTTATCGGCTTCCGCACTCCGTCGCAAACGGCGTCGTAGCGCATGTCACAAGCCTCAGTTTCTTTCAAGACTGGCTGCCCAATGTCCTCCAAACCCTCTTCCCTGCCCCATGAAACCGCAAAACCAGTGGCTGACAGGCAAGGAACAACCACGGATCCCGAGAATTGGATCAAGAATTACGGCGATATCCTTTACAAGTACGCGCTAAGCCGCCTTGGCAAAGAGGAATTGGCTGAAGAGGTCGTTCAGGAGGCAGTTTTTTCTGCTTTTTGCGAGTTGAATACTT
>DAIRSD010000143.1:0-10150 GCA_036804625.1 Aureliella sp.
GCTGAACCACTTCGCTGGGTAGATGATTTGCCAGTAGCGTCCGGGCGGCTTCGATCTCTTGTAGCGTCTGATTAACCAGCCGATCATGAGGCGATTGAATGGCTTCGTCCCTTGGTGACTCAAGGGACGGATCGTCAAACGGTCGATCTGATTCTGGAGTGTCTTGATCATTCATGGTAGCCATTGTACCAAGAAACGATGGGTGCCGATTACCGACTTAAAGGCTGTTAAGAACATGAACCAACTTGCGTATCTGCAAAAGCCAAAATATTGGGCTGGCTGACCGCCCAACAAAATTCTGGGCGAGATCCCTGGCGGAGAGATCGGAGTTTGGCTCCGAAGGCTTTTCGGGTCTTTTCTTCTTGAGTCATTCCAAGGATGTAGATTTTGGGTCACCCTGATTGTAGACTTTAAGTCACGTTCTTGTGTTTTCTTGTAAAAACTCAAGCGATACAGGGAGAGTTCCAAACCTAAACCCCATTTTTCCACCCCAAGTGCCGAAACGCGTTGGTGTCCGGTGTCGGTTGGAACTGGGTGCCAACGCAATTCGGCTGATGCAAGAATCGGGTGCTAACGCACTCCAGTTGATCCTGCGGACCTATTGCTTTGCGAGTTGTTGCAGCCAATCGGCACAACGTTCTAGCTTTGGTTCCATGTCGCCTTCAGGCTGATAGCCCAACAATCGCTTAGCCTTTTCAATGTTGAAGTAGTGATCCAGCGCCAACTGAGCGGCTACGAAGCGTGTCATGGGCGGTTCCTGGGATGATCGAGCCAATCGAAAGACGCTTTCCAAGACCGCTCCCAAGCGATAGGCGGCCTGATATGAAATAGATCGTGTTGGAACAGGCAACCCAGCGGTTTGCAGAATCATGGTGATCCACTGCCAGCATGCGATGGGCTTTGCATCGGTGATGAATAGCTTTTGACCATTAAGCTGACTGTCCCCGGCAGCTAACCGCTGGACAGCCAACAAGTGAGCCCTAGCCGCATTCTCCACGTGGACCACGTCGATCAGGTTCTCGCCGCTACCGACACGTCGCAGTCGTCCGTTACGAGCGCGTTGAATGACGCGAGGAAATAAATGAGGATCGCCAGCCCCCCAAATCAGATGCGGCCGCAACGAACAGGTTTGCAATTTGCCACTCATGGCTGCTGCGGCAACTGCCTGTTCAGCCAGCGCATTGGTATGCGGATAATGACACAGCCATTTGCTCGGGTAGGGAGCCGATTCGTCAACGCCCGATTGATGCTGGCCAGCAAACGTCACGCTTGGACTGCTGGTATAAACAAACGCGCGGACCTGCGAGCGGACTGCGGAGTCGAGCAATTGGATCGTGGCCTGAGTATTGGTCCGGTAGTAGTCCTCCCAACGCCCCCACACTCCTGCTTTGGCTGCCGTGTGGACTATCACGTCGCATCCCTGACAAGCAGCATCACAGGCAGTCGCATCAGCGATATCCGCCTGAATCGTCTGCACACCCAGCTTTTGCAATTCAGGGTAATTGCTACGCGCCAAGCCACGTACCTGGTGCCCTTGCTGGATCAATTGTCTACAAATGGCGGAACCTAAGAATCCGCCATAGCCGGTTACTAAAACTCGCATTCCTTTGGGCTCTCAATCTTTCATCTCAGCCGTATGAGGCATCAACTCAGTATTTCCTGAACTGCTGCTGTGGGTTCGACACCGGTCAATCGCTGATCCAATCCCTGGAAGGCAAAGGTAAATCGCTCGTGGTCAATGCCCAGACAATGCAAAATCGTCGTATTCAGATCATTGACGTGTACAGGTCGTTCGGCGATGTTGTAACTGAAGTCGTCGGTTTGACCGACCGCCGTACCACCGCGAATTCCACCGCCAGCCAGCCATATTGGAAAGCAGCGCGGATGATGATCGCGACCGTAGTTCTCGCGACTCAGCCCGCCTTGGCAGTAGACGGTGCGTCCGAATTCACCGCCCCACACAATCAGAGTCGACTCCAACAGCCCACGTTGTTTCAAATCCTTCAGCAGGGCCGCAGTGGGCTGATCGACGTCGCGACATTGCAAGGGCAGATCACCGGCGATATCGTTGTGCTGATCCCAGCCGCGATGCAACAACTGAACTACGCGGACGCCGCGTTCCACCAGTCTTCTAGCCAGCAATGCGCTGGCTGCAAACGTGCCAGGTTGCTGTACTTCAGGGCCATACATCTCCAGAGTTTCTGCTGACTCGTCCGAAAAGTTGGTCAGTTCAGGGACGCTGGCCTGCATGCGAAACGCCATTTCGTATTGAGCGATACGAGTTTGGATCTCTGGATCGCCCAGTTGTTCAAACCGCTGCTGGTTCAGACGTGCCAAGCTATCCAGCATACGTCGTCGATCTTCGCGATGAACTCCAGGCGGGTTCTGAAGGTACAAAACGGGATCTCCGGCAGAACGCAAGGCGACACCGTTATAGCGAGTCGGCAAAAATCCGCTGCTCCACATGCGAGTGAAAAGCGCCTGAGCCGGAGCGCGAGCCGACCAACTTGGCGTTAGAACTACGAAGGCCGGCAGATCGTTGCTGACGCTGCCTAGACCGTAGGCCAGCCAACTGCCTAAACTGGCCTTACCAGGCACCTCACTTCCGGTCATGACAAAGGTACAGGCCGGATCATGATTAATCGCGTTCGTATGAACCGTACGCACTAGCGCAATATCGTCTACACATTCAGCCGTATATGGCAAGAGTTCACTAACCCACCGTCCGCACTGCCCATGCTGAGCAAACTTGAATTTGCTAGGGGCTACCGGTAGTCGCTTCTGGCCGCTAGTCATGGTGGTAATTCGCTGTCCCATGCGGATCGAGTCGGGCAGGTCCTTATCGAACTGCTGGTCCAACACCGGCTTGTAATCCCACGTATCGATCTGGGAAGGTCCTCCGTTCATGTGCAGATAGATAATCGACTTGGCACGAGGGGCAAAATGAGGGAAGCCGGGCAGCGCAGGATTCATGGCTGGCGGTGCTTCCGCAGCTCCGGCAGAACTTTGCAGGAATGCGGATGATCCCATCGAGGCTAAGGCCAAAGAGCCGAGTCTCAAACCGCTTCCACAAAAAAATTGCCGTCGTGTAAGCCACTGGTTGTACTGATCTCTTGGGTCCATAGCTGTTTCGATATTTGAGTTAGTTGTTGTTTCGACAAGTAGTCTTTTGTGAGCGGCAATCGTCGCATGTTGTCAATTGCGAGTGATCGCTTCGTCAAGATTAAGTATCAGATTTGCTAGCAGCGTATGCGCCGCCAATAACTCGGGAGCAAACTGCGCCGGTGGTGCCGATTGCCCATAGCCGATCAGTTGCACGGCATCCTCGGGTCGCTGCGTGAATCGTTGCTGAAAATCGTGCAGGAGTTCCATGAGTTCTTTTTGCTCTGAAGGATTGGGATAGCGAGCTAGCACCATTCGAAACATCAAATCGACGCGATCGGCTGGCTGTGCTGTCCCGGACTTTAGTACACGAGCCGCCAAATGACGGGCAGCTTCTACGTGCTGTAGGTCGTTCATCAATTGCAGCGCCTGTAGCGGTGTATTGCTGCGTTCTCTACGCGAGCATGCCAGCTCGCGATTGGGAGCATCAAAGTTGCTCAGAAACGGAGGCGGCGCGGTGCGCTTGATAAAGGCATACAGGCTGCGCCGATAGATGTCGTCGCCCTGATCTCGAAGGTAGTAACGAGTATTGCTATTGGCATATCCGACCGGTTCCCAGATCTTGGGAGGCTGATAGGTCAGGAAACCCGGACCGCCCATTCTCAGATTGATCAGCCCGCTGCTGGCCAGCGAAAGATCTCGGATCTGTTCGGCGTCCAATCGAATGCGAGGTCCACGGGCCAAGGAGCGATTGTGCGGGTCCATCTGCAAACTCTCCGGTGTACACAAAGACTGCTGTCGGAAAGCTGCCGAAGTCACCATAAGCCGCATCAACCTGCGAACATCCCAACCTTCTTGGCGAAACTGACTAGCCAGCCAGTCCAGCAGTTCCGGATGCGAAGGTGCCTGGCCTTGCATTCCAAAATCATCAGGTGTTGCTACCAATCCAACTCCAAACACCTGTTGCCAGAACCGATTGGCTACAACGCGCGCCGTCAGCGGATGATTTTCGCTAACTAGCCAGCGGGCTAGATCCAATCGGTTTAGCCGACGGTCCGGATCGTCCGTTGCCAGCTTAGGCAAGCAATCTAGCGTACTTGGCTGCACCTCCGCGCCGGGAGCGTCGTACTGGCCGCGCGTCATCACATGAGCCTGCCTTGGCTTCTTCAGCTCACCTGAGATCAAGGTTATTGGAATGCTGCTGTGCAAGATGGCTCTTGCATCATGAGTCCTTCGCCAGATATTGCGACTGCGAGCCAGATCGGTTGGAACGTTTCGCGCAATATGCTTTAGGAACTGAGTCTGCAACTGGAACTGGATGCCCTGGCTATCCTGACCAGCCGCATCGACACCACCACTTTTGAGTGCAGATGCCACTGGTGAAGGGACTACCGGAATGCTCTTGTCTTTGGCGTACGCTATCCAGTTGTTCAAGCTGATTCGAGGATCGTCCGCCGACGGTCCGGAACCGGTCACTCCAATGGCATCCCACCAGACGATTCCGCCCATCTGTGCTAAGACCATCGACGCAACGGTAGTGCCAGGGGACAGGTTCAGTTGATCAGGGCCAATAACAATGCGAACCCACTGACCTGCAGCCGGTAAATCGCCCAAGCGGACGTTGGTGGCATCATTGAACTGGCCACGAGACAACGCCGCGACGTCGCCCAGCGCATAACGGCGATGACCGCTGCTGGTGACCAGTTCCAACATGACAGCTTGCGGAGGATGCAAAGGATCGATGCGAAGCCAGAAATCTAACGAAGGGTGGTTTGGAATCACTCGGGGTACCAAGCCTCCATCGATCTTCTGTTCGTGGAAGTCGCCGTATGCCATAGCTAGGGCGCGCTGACCCAGCGGCGGATCTGTCACGGGCTGCGTCACCCATCGCTCTGCGTTCCTAGATGTGTTACTGCTGGTGGACCCTAACGGCAGCAGATCATCCAGCCAGATATCATGCACCGGTTGCCTTGACCATTGTTCGGAGTCCTTCAGCCATTGATCCCACAGAGCTGCGACACTTTCTGCTTGCTGCTGCAAACGTGTATCGGAGACTTCCAAATCCTTCTGCAAGCGATCCAGTTCCGACTGCTGTTGGGCGGTAGCTAATTGAAGAAACGGTCGAGTGTTCTCCACATTTCCATCCATAGCCGGATCGGACATGGAATAGAAGAAAGAATACATCGAATAGAATTCTCGCATCGAAATGGGATCATACTTGTGATCATGGCATACCGCGCAGCCCCCGGTCAGACCCAGCCAAGTTTGAAACGTAGTGGTCGCGCGCTCTACAGCGTAGCGAAACAAAAATTCTTCATCAATCGCACCGCCTTCGCCCGTCGTGACATTGCAGCGATTAAATCCAGTGGCTACCAATTGGCTCTGCGTGGGTTCAGGCAACAAGTCACCAGCTAACTGCTGGATCGTGAACTGATCAAAAGGCATATTCTGATTGAATGCCTGAACTACCCAATCCCGGTAAGCCCAAATCTGACGAACGTTGTCCAGGTGCAATCCATGAGTGTCCCCGTAACGAGCAATATCCAGCCAGTGCTTGGCCATTTCCTCACCGTATTGCTGGCTGCTTAGATAGCGATCCACCATATTTTCGTAAGCCGTGTCGGAGCGGTCGGCTAGAAATTGATCGACAGCCTCCAAGGTGGGCGGTAAACCTGTCAAAGTCATAGCAACGCGACGGATCAATGTCTCGCGATCTGCCTCCGGCTGCGGACTCAGCCCCGACCGATGCTGCGATGCTCGTAAGAAGCGATCGACCGGATGTTGATGCCATGCTTTCAAATCGTCCGAAGGCTCGGGAGCTTCAGGCTGAGCGATGGGTTCAAAGGCCCAGTGCCCCTGATATTTGGCACCCGACGTCAACCAGCTTTCGAGCATCTGCTTGTCACTTTCGGACAACTGCTTTAGCTCGCTCGGTGGTGGCATCACCTGCTCGGGGTCGGTACTGACGATCCTCTGCCAGAAGGCGCTCTCGAGTGGTTGTTGTGGATTGATTACCGCCGACGCAGCGGTAGCATCGTCCAATCGCAAATCGGCCTGCCTGGCGCGCTCGTCAAAGCCGTGACATTTAAAGCACGCTGCGCTCAGAATGGGACGGATGTCGCGATTGAATTCAATAGGCGGGGCGTCGGTTTGACCCCAAGCGATTGGTAGCCAGCAGAACCCTAGGACTAGCCACCATCTTATCAGGCGATTAATGGCGGAAATCTTACAAAGCATTGCGATCTCACAGCGACATTGACGAACGGATGATAGGCCTGCGAATCGGCAGGCCGGTAGACCAAATATTATAGCAGCAGGTCCGATTGGTACGCTGCCAGATGGCACAAAGATCGCCTTGATTGTAGGCAAAGATCGATCGGTCGGTGGTGCTATCCACCTACTGAGGGGATGTCGCCTCTGAGTGGGCGATCGCGAAGGAGTGGTAGACGCCTACTAAAAGATGCTGCAATAGCGTATAGACGATAATGGTCAAACCAAGAAATGGAAGGGAAGGCGCAGTCAACGTCGTGTAGACCAATGCGGCACCCGTATTGCGCATGACGCCAGCCAGTAGTAGCGAACGTTGGTCGCCGTCCAAATTGTTCGCACCTATTGCCAGTTCATAGTTACGGTTTGCGGGGACGGATGGTTGGACGTTAGCACAGTTTCGCCCAATGAAATGAACGATCGTCCACTGTAAAACAAACCAAGTTACCGCGAAAAGTAGTAAGGATGCCATCAGCGGTTCTGCCAGTTGTCCCATACCGATGGTCAACTGTGGCAAACACACCGCTCCATTCATATAGTTCAGAAGCACAAGCGTCGCTAGACTAATGGGTCCGGTTGAATGACGAACCTTGGCTGCCGCTGATTCGGTCAAGCGGCTAGCTATCACAAGTCCAACCAGCATTGGAAGCAACACCCACAAGGTCAGAAACACGGAAATGCTGCTTCCCAGTTGATGCACTGTGTCGGAGTTCTGTAAGTGGACACCAGTGGTCAGCATGCCAGTTTGAATCAGCAGAGGAGTAACGATTGGCGCGGCGATGACGGCCAGCAGCACCACGCTAATCGTAAGAGCTAAGTTTGCACCCAAGAGATGAGCCCAGCCCACAGTTGAGTTGGCTGGAGGCATGGCAGCGATCACTAGTAGAGCCAGCAGAACCTGACTGGAAAAACCTGCAAGATCATCCAGGAACTTTACCACGGCGATTGCCGTAATCGCGGGCAGCAACCAAATCCCAGTGCTCCAGCCGATCAACCGGAGTGGACGGGACAACATGCTCCAAACCGCTGCAGGCCGACAGCTTAAACCAGCCGACAGAAGCATGACAGCCAGCAATAGGTTCTGAAAGCCGAATTCAGGCCACCAGTTTAGAATCTGTAGACTGCGGAGATACAATGCGGGCGACGGAAACCAGGTGGCTGCCGCGTAGGCTGCCAGTAGCATCACCAGCGTCTTGGACTGGGACACGGTGAAGGTCTCCCGATGAATCAAGGCAGTCTGGGAATGGGATAGGGTCAAGGCGTCCATTCCCGACGGTCGCCGAACGTACAGCATGGACCGAGCGCCCAACATGGAACGACTAACAATTTTGAGCCGTCTGAACATATCGGACTATCGCTCGGAAAAACAACTTACACTAAATACCTTTATTTCAGCCAAGCGGCCTGGCCGATTGCAGCTTTTATAGGAATCAGCGGTACAATTGGCCTCCAGGGGACATACCGGCGTAGAATTCTTCCGGTTGTATCAAGCGGTCCGGATTTCACGGGTGAAGAAGCCTATAATTGAGCGGATCAAACGGACAACGATTTCATGGCCTTGCTGGTCACGTTAAGGGATAGGCAAGAATATTGAAGCGGATCATCAAATAGGAAAGTGTACTATGTCGGGGCAAAGCATTACAGAACTGGTTCATCGGCTTCGAGAAGGGCATTCGACCGCGCGTGAGGAATAGGCTACGGCCGAAAAAGAACGTTTCTCCAAGCTGACCCACAAAATGCTACGCTATGGCTCCCATGTCGTTCGCCGCTGGGAGCAGACAGACGACTTGGTTCAGGCAGCTTGGTTTAGAATTCAAAAGGCACTGGACGATCCTTCGGTCCCGATCCATGACCACGTCCATTTCTTTCGTTTGGCAGCCAGACATGTTCGCTTTGAACTGATCGACATGTATCGACGACACACCGGCCCGCTAGCCGAAGCGGCCAACCACGAGACAACACCTCCACTGGCCTCACCTGCCAGTCAATTGGGGCTGGTTGCAGACGGCGAGCGGTTTGCGGCCAACACGACCGGCGACCCACGCCGCTTAGCCGCTTGGGGCGAGTTCCATCGAATGGTCGACAAACTGCCCGATAAACAGCGCGAGATTATGGACTTGCTTTGGTACCAAGGACTCAAGCAAGCCGAGGCGGCTGACTTGTTAGGCGTGGATGTCAAGACTGTAAAGCGACGGTGGAGAGACGTTAAGATTCTTTTGGCAGAACAGTTAGATGACAACCTGATGGAACTTTAGACTGGAGTTCCACAGTGGATGACAGTTTGAAAAACTTGCGAGCGGGCGCACTGAGAAAACGGACTGATTGGCAATTGAATTAGCATGGAAAAACCTACGATTGACGAGCTGCTGGAGCAGCTTGAAGAGGCTCGTGAAGCAGGTCGCGAGATAGATTTGGCAAAGCTGTGTGAGCCATGGCCAGAGCTGCTGGTACCGCTGCGTCAGCGTTGGGAACGCCTGCTTCAGTTTCAAGAAAAGTTCAGCGTTGACAATAGCTCCAGCGAACCAACTAGGCATGAAAGCACGGCCGAAGTGCGCAGTAAACTTCAGGAAGTGCCAGATCGGTTGGATGGCACGCGAATCGTCATGCAATCGGAACTACACATCGAGCGGTTCCATGATCGTGGTGGTCTGGGTGAGGTCTACCGGGCTGTCGATTGCGACTTGGCTCGCGATATCGCTGTCAAACTGCTTCGCCCAGATCGACAGTCGCAGCCCAATCGCGAAGATTTCTTTCGCGAGTCGCAAATCATTGGACGGATGACACATCCAGGTGTCGTTGCGATCCACGGCATGGGCGAAACCATTGACGGCCGCCCCTTTTATGCCATGCCGTTCTTGGACGGTGGGAATCTTCGCAGCCGAACTGCCGCGTTTCACAGGCAAAATCCTGGCCCATTGGTGGATGATCGCAAGGAGTTTCGCGATTTGTTGTATCGGCTGGTGGCCGTTTGTAAGACAGTTGCTTATGCTCATTCTCGCGGCATCGTTCACCGCGATCTTAAAGCCGAGAACGTCCTGCTGGGGAAATACGGCGAGACTTTGGTCATCGACTGGGGATGCGCGACGCAAGTTGATCGCGATGAAAGATTCCGAGTCTTGGGTGAGCGCACTTTGCAGTTGTCCGGTGTGGAAGGATTTAATTCGTCAGCAGGTTTAACTCTACGATATGCCAGCCCAGAACAGTTGCATGGCAGCAAGCCCGTTGGTCCCGAAAGCGATATCTACTCGCTGGGCGCTATTTTATATCTGCTAGTCACCGGCCACAGTCCGCTGGAGAACGAACCTGACGAGCGGGTACGTGGTTTGGTTCTGCGTGGTGAGGTAACACCGCTTGAGTCGATCAAGACAGGCATCCCCAAAGCGCTTGCCGCGATTTGCCGACATGCAATGGCATTGGAGCCAGACCAGCGGTATGCAACTGCGCTTCAAATGGCTGACGATATCGAACGGTATCTAGCCGACGAACCGACCACGGTATGCCGCCTTTCACTGGGTATGAAACTGACTCGTTTGGTCCGTCGCAATCGTACTGCCAGCCTGATTTTGGTTGGTACACTGCTACTTGGTTCTGCCCTGCTGACTCTAGCGGTTGTGGGCCAGCGAGTGTTAGCTCAACGGGCCGAAGCAGCTGCTCAACACCGACTACGCATGGCAGCGTCTCTGGTTTCGAATGTGGGCGGATTTGAAATCAGTCGCCGTATCTCTCTGTTGGAGTTCGAAGCTGCACAGCCCGCGATTGTGCAAGCCATTTAGACTGTATT
>DAIRSD010000144.1:0-10135 GCA_036804625.1 Aureliella sp.
GTAAGCAGGTAACGACTGGCTTTTTGGAGGTGTAGGGGAAGACTTATTCTCCGATGTGTTGGGCAGGAACAAAAAACGTCTCTAGTGGCGAATACAATCTGTGGTCATGGGGTCCAGAGCACGCACCGGCTGCGCTGCCAAGCGGTAGGAGTTCTTGGCAAAGCAGCTTCAACCAGGGTCGAAAACCTGAGAGCGATTCACAACTTAGTTCCATTCTTGAACTATTTGCTGTCAGCAGTCTCCTCAGCTTCAGGTTTGACCAAGGTTACTTCACCGATCCCTGACGCTTTCTGGTCCACCGTCTTGGGATTACCGCGTACCAAGATGTTACCGATGCCTGAGCAACGTGCGTAGACCGACTCACTGGCAAACACTTCCGCTTGCCCCACACCGCTGACCGTGGCTTTGACCGCTTCGGCCTCAAGAGCCTTTAGATCGGCACTACCAGCACCGCTCAGATCGACCTCCAGCGACAGAACCTTGCCGCCGGCAGGCAAACTTCCTACCCCGCAGCTGCTCACCGCCAGTTGCTGCGAATCTACTCCAGAAAGCACTAAGGAACCTGCACCTGAGAGAGAGACATTGTGTACCTCCGGAGCGCCAACCGATACCTTCAGACCGACTTTTGACCTAAAGTTCTTTTTGGTTCGAATGATCAACTGACCATCTTCTACTCGAGTTTCCACATTGTCGATAAGGTTATCATCCGTAGTAACCACGATGCTTTGAGTCGCGCCGGCCACGATTTGGACGTCTCCAACACCGCTAAAGACGATAGAGTTAAAGCTGTCCAGTTCGCGAGAGTCGCTTTGAACTACCCCCGAACCCTCAAGTGCGGTAATCAGCTTGTCAATGCCGCAGCCTGAAAGGCACAGTGCCAAAATAGTCAATAGAGCGAAGTAAAGCCGGGTTTTCATCTTGTGTGTCTCCCTAAAGTTAATGAGTAAAATCGAACGAGCAACGGTTATTCGTCGCTAGCCAAAAAATCTTGATGACAACATCCCAAGAAAGTAAATTCCGACATTTCACGCCCTGATCGTCCCGTGGCTTGTTGGTTGTTCGCTAAAACAGTTCTAGGAGTTTGTGTCCATTGGGTAAGCCAAACACTTCGTCCCCTGAGAAAAGCATTTCTCCGTCATAAAACGCCGAAGCCAACTAAAGCGGCCATTGTTTCACGGCGTCTTGTCACCGCGAATTTCGAAGGCTACGGCTGCTTGACGTGGGAGGGAGGGGGCAACGGCTGTAGCTGACCGGCTAAAAGTTTTTGCTGATATTGTCGCCAGGTCATGTCGGGTATCTCTGATGCTACAGAGATCATATCGATGCAGCCAGCAACGGGGCAGACAAAGCTGCATAGGTTACAGCCAACACAGGTCGTTTCATCGACGCTGTAGACGTTGATTTGATCATCGCCCATACCCGCCATAAATTGGCTTTTGCCACTGTGCTCTAAACGCCTTGCGTGCAAATCGCGATGAGATTCAAGGTATTGGGTTACCGGAGTCGATTGCTGCTTGATGGATTGATGAGCCCCATCCTCGCAAGCCGCATAGCAAAGCCCGCAGTGAATGCACTTCGATGGATTGATTCGTGCAACAACCTTATAGCCTAAATTTAGATCGCTCCAGTCGCCAATGCGCGGCACACTGGCTCCAACAAAATCTTCCAGACGACAAAATCCTTTGCTGGACATCCAATGCTCAAGGCCCGAAATCATCTGCTCCACGATCCGAAATCCATAATGCATCGCGGCCGTGCATACTTGCACACTGCTTGCCCCCAGCAGAATGTGCTCGACCGCGTCCTGCCATGCCTGGATACCGCCGATTCCAGAGACTGGCAGCGCGATCTGGGCATCACTGGCTACGGCGTGCACCATGTTCAGTGCGATTGGCTTGACAGCGGGCCCGCAATAGCCCCCATGTGATCCGCGACCGTCCACGTGAGGGATGGGCTCTAGCGTATCCAAATTTAGTCCGATGATGGAATTGATCGTGTTGATAAGCGAAATCCCGTCTGCTCCACCGCGCCGCGCTGCTCGACCAACACTGCGTACATCGGTGATGTTAGGAGTCAGTTTGACTAGCACAGGCGTGCGAGCCACCTCTTTGACCCAAGACGTGATCATTTCGGTGTACTCTGGTACCTGCCCCACCGAACTGCCCATCCCCCGTTCACTCATTCCGTGAGGGCAACCAAAATTCAGTTCCAGTCCATCGCAACCCGTGTCTTCCGTTCTTTTGACGATGTCATGCCAGACTTCGCGCTTGGACTCGACCATCAATGAAACGATCACGGCGTGTTGCGGGAACCTGCGTTTTGTTTCGGCTATTTCACGCAGGTTTTCTGATAAAGGTCGGTCACTAATCAGTTCAATGTTATTAAAACCCATCATCTTGCGACCGTCATAGTCCAAGCTTCCATAACGCGAAGATACGTTCACAATGGGGTCGTGAGTGATCGTCTTCCAAACAACGCCTCCCCAGCCGGCTTCAAACGCGCGGCAACACTGGTAGGCGGTGTTGGTCGGTGGCCCGCTAGCTAGCCAAAAAGGGTTGGGGGACCGAATGCCAGCACAAGAGCAGGAGATGTCGGGTTTGCTTTGCATTCCAATTTTACTCCTTGGCGGCCAGATATCGGTCGATCGATCGCGCGGCCAGCTTGCCATCTTGAACTGCATAAACGATTTCTGATCCACCTCGCGAGCAGTCGCCTCCAGCGAAAAGTGATGGGATTTTGGTTGCCTGAGTCACCGGATCGACAATCACACGACCCTGCTGCACGGCTTCCGGATGCAGATCACTAAGCAGTTCCACGACAGGGGATTGTCCAACCGCTTTGATGGCCATATCGCATGCAATAATGCGTTGTCCACCTGGCGAAAAACGAATTCCCGTAAGCTGACCATTCCGCACGATAAACTCCTGAGGTTCCAGCGACCATTCGAACCGCACTCCATCCGACCTGGCCAGTTCGTATTCGTGGCTGTACGCAGCGATGTCGGCAGCCGTACGGCGGTAGACGATAGTCACCTGATCAGCCCCCAGACGCTTAGCCGCTGTGGCAGCATCGATCGCAGTGTTGCCGCAGCCCAGCACGACGACATTGCGGCCCACTTGGCAATGCTGCAGCGACTCAGGTCGATGCAATTGATAGATGAAATGCAAAGCGTCCCAGACACCAGTGCTGTCCTCGCCCGGAATGTTCAGTTGCTTAGTTCCTCCCAGCCCCACACCCAGGAAGACTGCGTCGTTGTGCGCAAGTAGCTCAGCCAACCCAGCCTTGTCCACAGGATGATTCAGTCGCAAGTCGACGCCCATGCTCAAAACGTTGTTCACTTCGGTCAGCGAAAATTCGCGAGTGATCTTGTAGACAGCAATTCCAACCGTATTCAGACCACCGGGCACATCGCTGGCTTCGTAGATGGTCACCTGATGCCCCAAGCATCGCAACTGGTGCGCACAGGCCAGACCTGCAGGCCCCGAGCCCACAATGGCCACTCGCCGACCAGTCGGTTTGCCAGGCTGAAAGAAAACTAGGCCATGGTCTTGCGCGAAATCGGTTGCATAACGTTGCAGTCGGCCAATCTGCACTGGAGCACCACTGCGCAGTCGGTCCACACAGGCACCTTCACACAGCACTTGAGTTGGACAAGCACGAGCACAAGAACCACCTAGGATGTTAGACTCTAGAATCGTTTGAGCAGCCCCCGCCACGTTTTGATGCAAGATCTGGCGAATGAATTTGGGAACGTCGATTTGCGTCGGACAGGCGCGAGTGCAGGGTGCATCGTAACAGTAAAGGCATCTAGCCGCTTCGACTGGCGCTTGATCATTGGTCAGCGCGGTATGCAGGTCCGCAAAATTTTGTTCCAGTTGTTGTAGGCTGAGCGGGGACTTGCTGTTTATCGATTCGTTCACTTTTGGCACCTAGCTCATCCAATTAGACCGATTTTTGTCGGACCACTTGGTTGTGATCTTCTTGGTCCTGCTCCAAAAATCAAACGAACCATGACCCGTCAAGTCGCCTTGCCCAAAGGAGCTGGCATTCCAACCTCCAAACGGAAATGGCTCGCGAGGCACCGGCACGCCTATGTTCACGCCAATCAATCCGGCGCTGGCTCGTTGTCTGAAGTATTCGGCTACTTCTCCCTACGACGTGTAGATGGCCGCTTCTTTGCCATAGGGGTTGGCGTTTTCAATCGCAATTGCTTGGTCCAGCGTGGCGCATCGAATGATCGTGAGGGTGGGACCAAAGATCTCGTCACAAGCCACCTCGTGATCGGGATGCACATGATCAAAAAGCGTCGGTCCCAAATAGTTGCCTCCCGATGGAGCTTGTGGACTTACACTTCTGCGTCCATCGACCAGCAACCGAGCGCCATCCTGTTGGGCGACTCGCTGGACATAGCCCTGAATGCGATTGCAGGCCGACTGGCTGATGATCGCTCCGATATCGCGGCCAGCCTGCATGGCTGCGAAACGGTCTCGAATCCCATCAATGATCGAATCGGTTTCTCCTACAGCCAGCAACACACTGGCGGCCATGCAGCGCTGGCCGGCGCAGCCCGTAGCCGAAGCAACAACATTATCAATTGTCATTGAAGGATCGGCGTCAGGCATCACAATCAGATGATTCTTGGCTCCACCCAACGCCTTGACTCGTTTGCCGTGAGTGGAACCGCGCTGATAGACCGCCTGAGCGACCTTGGTAGAACCTACAAAACCGATCGCGGCAATGTCGGGATGATCACAGATGGCTTGCACGATTTCTTGACCGCCATGAATTACTGAATAGATGCCCTGTGGCAAGCCAGCTTCATCCAACAATCGTCCCAAGGCCAGCGAACTGAGCGGTGTTTGTTCAGACGGTTTGAGTACCAGAGCATTGCCCAATGCGATCGCCGTTGGAACCATCCACAGCGGGACCATCAGCGGGAAATTAAAGGGCGTGATAGCAGCAACCACACCCAGAGGATATCGCAGCAATTTACACTCGACACCACTGCTAACCTCCATGACCGGACCGGCAGCAAGCTGAGGCAGGCTGGTTGCAAACTCAACGCACTCGATGCCCCTGGCGATTTCCCCTCGCGCTTCACCGTCCAGCTTTCCGTTCTCGCGGGTGATCAGAGCGGCCAGTTCGTCCGAGTGTTTTTCCATCAAAGACTTGAGTCGGAAAAACACTTGCACGCGATCCTTCAGCGCGGTGCGGCCCCAGGCAATTTGCGCCTTGCGAGCCTGAGCGACCAACGAGTCAAGTTCCGGGCCAGTCGACATGGCGACTTGACCTAGCGGCGAACCATCCACAGGTGAGCGCAGGTCAATCCGCACAGGCGAATCGCTTTCGACCCGGCGACCGCCAACTAGATTGGGAATCGGCGATCGCTCAAGAAACGTTTCCAGCATAACTGCTCCAGATAGCTTGAAATGGATTGATCGACTACCGGCCACCAGCCGACGAGCGAGGAAGCCACTGGCCGCGTCCTTCGCTTCCGACGACTTGATAATTGTCTACGATGACGTCACCTCGCGACAGAGTTGTTCGCGAAAAACCGGCCAATTCCATGCCTTCAAACGGATTCCAGTCGGCATTGGTTTCCATCTTGGCCGGGTCTACCGTGAATTTCCGAGTGGGATGGATGATCGCGATATCCGCATCTGCGCCGACCTGAATGGCACCTTTGCGAGGCGACAGGCCCATGATTCTAGCCGGATTGTGACACAGTTTGTCGACCATTTGCTCCAAGGTCAATCGATGACCAAGCACGCCCGTGGTGTAGACGACTGGCATTAACGTTTCCAAGCCCGGTAGTCCCATTGGAATTTTCGTCCAATCCCCTTGCCACATAGCCTTCTGTTGGCGAGTGAAAGTACAAGTGTCGGTCGATACAACAGACACTTCGCCGCTGCGCAATCCTTCCCACAGTCGCTGAACATCTTTGGGTTTCTTCAGTTGTGGACAGCAGGCAAACAAATGACCATCGGGACCATCAAATACTGAATCATCCAACACAAGATACTGCGCGCACGTTTCTGCAATCACGGGCACGCCTCGAGCCTGAGCGGCCTTGATGATGTCAGTCCCTTCGCCAGTCGACATGTGGACTATGTACAGTGAACCTTTCGTGATCTCACACCAGGTCACGGCCCGCTGTATGGCCTCGGCTTCGATATAATTAGGCCGGGTCAGTGCGTGCAGCCTGGCACCATGCTGTTTCATTAGCGCTGGGGTGTGCGACCTGGTGATCAATTCATCCAGAACCCTTGCCGACTCTGCATGAACCAGCAACATGCTGTTGAGTTCTGCCATCTTCTCCAACGTACCAAACATGGCTCGGTCATCCGACTGCCAGCCTTCGCTTTCGTAGATCATAAATTCTTTGAAGGTTGAAAAACCACGCTCGACCATCCCCTTGATCTGTTCGTGATGTTCGTCCCAGTGCGTGATGCATACATGGAAGGTGTAGTCGATTAATGCTTTCCCTTGAGCTTTCTTGTGCCAGTTGTCGACCGCCTGGGACAGCGATTCGTACTTGCCATCTTTGCAGTAGGGAATGGCAAAGTCGATCAGAGTCGTGACGCCTCCACGAGCCGCCGCTCGAGTGCCGCTTCTATAGTCGTCCGACGAAGTGGTCCCGCAGAAGGGAAGTTCCAAATGCACATGCACGTCCAAAACACCAGGAATGACGTAATGATCCAGCGCGTCAATCTGGGGTGCCTGCGAAACCTGGGCTAGCTCAGCACCAATCGCCACGATCTTCTCGCCAGCGATCGCCACATCGGCTTGAACCGTACCGCCTGGTGTTACCACCAAGCCACCTGTAATGATCTTGTCGTATTTCATATTCGTTTCCTGTGTTGATGAACGTTTACATGTCGCACATGCAGAAGTCAATCGCTTCGATCGCGTAGTCGACATCGGCGGCCGTGATGCACAGCGGTGGCTTGATCCTTAGCACGTTGCCAAAGAGTCCACCTTTGCCTACCAAAACGCAGCATTCTCGTAGCGATTCGTGCAAACGCGCGGTTTCCTCGCGTGCCGGTTCCTTGGTCTGACGATCGCGAACCAATTCTACTCCCAACATCAACCCGAGTCCGCGCACGTCGCCAATCAGTGGATGTTTGGACTGGAGCTTAACAAGCTGCTGCTTGAAGTAGGAGCCTACTTGGCGAGCATTCTCCTGTAGCCGATCCTGGTCGATCACTTCCAGAACAGCCAGCGCGGCAGCCGTACTAACGGGGTTGCCGCCAAAGGTATTGACGTGCAGTTTCTGTCGCATCGTTTCAGCGATCTCTCGTCGAGTCACCACGGCAGCGATCGGAGCACCGTTGCCCAGGCTCTTGGCCATGGTCACGATATCGGGGACCACTGAGTAGTTCTGGAAGCCCCAGTAATTTTCACCCGTGCGCCCAAAGCCCGTCTGAACTTCGTCGGCAATGCACAATCCACCATGTTCGCGCACAGCGGCATAGGCCAGAGGCAGATAACTGGTGGCCCCATATGTGGTTCCTCCCACTCCCTGAATGGGTTCGGCAATAAATGCAGCCAGTTTGCCAGTCGTACTGTACTGAATCACTTGGCGCAAGTCGGCCACACTTTGACGCGCGATTTCGTCCGGGTCACCACGAAACAGGCTGCGATAAGGGTCAGGGGCGGCAGCGTGAAAAATGTTTGAGGTTGGGGCGGCTTCATACTTCCATGTATGGTGCGAAGTCATGGCAAAAGTGATCCCGGAACCGCCATGGTAACAATTGCGCAGAGCGATCACATCACGATTGCCGGTGTAAAGTCGAGCCATCAAAATCGCAAGGTCGTTGGCTTCGCTGCCACTGTTAGTGAAGTAGGCCACATCCAAACCTTCAGGCAATCGTTTGGCCAATTCAGAGGCCAGTTGAGCGACATTCGGATTCAGGTAGATCGTTGTCGTGTGCTGCAGTTGCTCGACCTGCTGCTGGATGCGCTGAACGATCTTGGGGTGGCAATGCCCACAGGAGACACTGACAATTCCGGCAAACAGATCCAAATAACGGCGCCCGGTTTCATCATAGAGATACTGCTTATGGCCTTCTACCAACATCAGCGGCTGTTGATAGTAGGTGATCAGTCCAGGGTTCAGGTGTTGCTGTCGCAGGGCCAAGACTTCCTGGCGCGATGGACCGCTGTACGGACGTGGCCGATGATCACAATCGGGCAGGACCCCTGCAAATTGACTCACGACCGACATCATCAATGCTCCTGAGAGAATGCTGTGTTACCACCTGGAAAACAACGATGCAGAACCAGATAAACCAGCCCTGCGACCAATAAGCCTACGAACCATGCATACGAGTAAAATGACTTCAGCAGTGCTGGAACGATAAAGTACCGATCACCCAAGACCTGGTCCAAAAAACCGGGCGTGTTGGCAGCGATGCCGATAGCCAAAGCCAGCAGCGCCTGCCAATGAAAGCCGCTAGAATAACGATAACACCCGTCCGGTTGATACAGGTCTGGTACGCTTAAACGACGGCGACGAATTACGAAATAATCTGCGATCATTACCCCGGCGATCGATCCTAACAAGCCGCTGTATCCGATTAACCAGGTAAAAATGTAGCCACTGGGATCGGAAATCAGCTTCCAAGGCATCATAGCAATTCCAATGCAGCCCGCCATAATACCGCCCGTCTTGAAGCGGATCACGCGCGGCCATAGGTTCGAAAAGTCGTTAGCAGGCGAAACGATGTTGGCTGCGATGTTTGTCGACAGAGTGGCAATCGTCAACGCAAACAGGGCGATGCCAACCACCAAGGGATTGCTAAATTTGCCAATCAAAATAACTGGATCCCAGATAGGCTGGCCATAGATGACCACCGATGCACAGGTGACGGTGATGCCAATAAAACTGAACAGTGCCATCGTGGTGGGCAGTCCCATGATTTGCCCCACGACTTGATCGGTTTGCGAACGAGCGTAGCGAGTGAAATCAGGGATGTTCAACGACAGGGTTGCCCAGAAGCCAACCATAGCGGTAAGATTCGGCCAAAAGACCTTCCAGAACTGGAAATCTTGACCGTTGCCTCCTCGCACCTGCTGAAAAACCTGCTCCGACAGCACCACGTTCCACCCGCCAGCTTGAGTCACCGCCCAGGCTAGCAGCACCAAACCTGAGATCAGTAGGAAGGGAGCCGCTAAGTTTTCAAGCCATTTGATACTTTCAATGCCCATGATCACGATCGCCATATTGATCGCCCAAAACAATAAAAAGCAGCCCCAGTGCCCCAGCGTTAGACCCAGCCAAGGTCCGCTTCCTACATCCGCTAGCTGAAACCCAAATATCACTGCATGTAGCGTATAAATCGCAAAACCACCAATCCAAGTTTGTATACCAAACCAACCACAGGCCACTAGCGCTCGCAGCATCGCTGGAATATTAGCTCCCAAAGTCCCAAACGATGCCCTCAGAAGAACGGGGAATGGTATTCCATATTCGGTACCCGCGTGAGCATTCAGGACCATGGGTACCAGGACAATTAAATTACCCAGCGCAATGGTCATCAGCGACTGCCACAGCGACATGCCTTGCGACACAAGTCCCGATGCCAACATGTAGGTCGGTATACAGACAGACAGCCCGACCCACAGCGAGGCGATATTCCACTTGTTCCACGTTCTCTCCGATTGCGGAACGGGAGCCAGGTCCGGGTTGTAAAGCGGAGAATGACTGTAACTGCCTGAATCTGTCACTGGATGCTTCTATTTCAAAAGTGTCACGCGGACGCAGCAGGGGGGAGGCTTGAGGAATGAGACTTGAGGTGTTTAGCCTACAGCCTACAGCCTGCTAAGGCGCGACTAAGCTGCTGTAAGTATCAGGGCGTCGATCGCGATAGAACTGCCACACGTTGCGAACTTCACGGATCAGATCTAGATTCAAGTCGGCAACCACAACGTCGTCCTCAAGTCGCTTGCCTTCAGCGATGATTTGGCCGCGCGGGTTTGCAAACTACGACTGCCCGTAGAACAGTCCGCTACTCAAAGGTTCCTCGACGCAAGGTCGATTGATCTCCCCTACATAGTAGATGTTGTTAGCGGCGGCTGCTGGCTGCTCAAGTTTCCTAAGATACTCGCTTAGGCCAGCCACCGTAGCCGCAGG
>DAIRSD010000145.1:0-10121 GCA_036804625.1 Aureliella sp.
GAAAGTGAATTTGCTTCAGGCTTCCGCGCACACGAGATCGGACATCCGCCTTACCTGCCGATTCAGTTTCTCCATTCTTGTCCATGTAGATCACAACGTCGCGAACCAATGGCTGCACCGTCGTGATTTCCGGCGGCGGAGGAGGCATATATGAGTTCGAGGCCGATGGACAACCACAAGCAACCGCTAGAAGCAATGCGATCAGATGAAGCCTAATGATTTGATTTCTTTGGACATATAGCCCAAGATTGCTGAAGAATATGACCATAACCTGCTTCACCCTGATTCAAGCCGACCGCAATGAGACTCCAACAGCACAGCTTGTCGTCAATGTTCTCATTCTCTCCAGATATGTTAGTAGGTTCCAAGAGTCTTCGCAACTTACCAAAGAATTCCTTCAAACGGCGAAAGCGTTTACGAACTTTGGTTCAACTAACAATTCTGCTCAGAATACCAAGGTTGACTCTGGTCGAGTCTCAATGTTCGCGTCTCATTTGCTTGGCGACAAGGTTAGTCGGCTGGTCGCGTGAGCTTGGATCGCTTGGTCACTAAACCACCAATGAAGCTGCTGACCGGACATGTAGGCGTCGACCTGATCTTGCTGATGAGGATGAAACGTCCTGGCCACAGTGCCGCCAGCCACAACCGCTGTTACTTTTTCGTTATCACCCAAGTCGACGACCATTCGCAGAGCCGCCGTCGAGATGACATGGTAGGGATCGTCGTAGGCATACCATCCGCGATAAAGTGTTTCACCGGATCCAGCCGCAGCCAAAGGTCCGGTACCTAGAATTCCCGACCCCAATCCGGACCGTCGAAGTGGATTGACAAAGCTGAGCGTGTGAACGTCGCCCCAACGCCATTTCGCAGGATCACTGCCAAGCATTGGCATCAACCGCTCAAGTGCCGAAAGGCCAGCCCGGACGATCATTTGATCCATTGATTCAGTCACCTCAGTCGTCGTAATGTCGTCGAACCAATGGCTAGTACCATCCAGCACCAGACTCTCGAATCTCTCTTGCCAGTAATACCAATTGCCAAGCATCTTGATGGCTAGCTCCTCGCCCAGTTCGTCGGAAAAAGTCGCCTTGGCTAGCTCGCTGTAAACCGTTTGAAATACGGTTGGGGCTGACTGATCGATGTCGTCGTGGTAGTCCCAAGCTCGCAACACATCCGCCAACCGCGCGGTGCGATCGTCCGCTGAAAGTGCTGCAACCAATTGAGGTGTTACCGACTGAGCCATCAAGTTCTTGGTATCGCGCTGGATCGACCAGTGGTCATCGACAGTAGCTTGGTGATCGACGTCCAGGTGTTCATCCATCCGCTGTTGGAGCCGCCGATAGCGATAGGAAGGTGACGCGAAGTCCGAGTAATAATGCGGGTAGTTCGATTCGATCGTGTAGTGATTGGCAGTACCCAACCATCCACGCTGAGGGTTTAACTGATGAGGCATTTCTTCAAAGGGAATCCAGCCGCGCCAATTGTCCTGCCATGAATTGTTGCTGGGAATTGGAACTGGAGCGGTGCCGCCAAAACTGCGATTGGGCAACACTCCAGTGGCTCGCCAAGCAATGTTGCCGCTTGTATCAGCAAACACGAAATTCAAAACGATCGATGTCACTGTGCGCAGCGCGTCGTCGACTTCGGCGACAGTCTTGGCTGTTAATAAATTGGTTAGTCCCATTTGCGGCTGCATGTTCTGGGCGGCAGCCCACCGCAGCGACAACAGTTTATCCGTCTTGATTCCCAGTACATCCGACACCACGGGGCCGCGACTGGTCAGGCGAACCTCAAAATCTTCTTGTCGAAAACCATCGGCTGCCGACTTGTCCTTGATCTTGAGAGTCTGGCGTTCGACCAAAAAGGGAATCGATTTTCCTGCCTCCAAATAGTTTTGACTGTTTTGAGGGTCGATCGTTTCAATGTACAAATCCTGAGCGTCGCCGTAGTTGTTGGTCACTGCGGTTGCAATATGCTCGGTGCGCCCAATGGTGAAGCCTGGAATGCCCGGTACGTTGGCACCGACTGCCCTAGCGTCGGGCAAAACGTAGCCGACCGCATACATAATTCCTGGCAGCATCCGTGGATCCAAATGCGGATCCCCCACCACCATCGCGTGCCCACTGCTGGAAAGTCTCGGACTGGTGACCCAGTTGTTGCTGCCAACTTGCAAATCACCTGCATCTAACAGGGCCTGCACACAGCGATCATCGGCGACCTGCAACGGCTCAGCAAAAAAAATTTCTGCTGCTTTCATTTCAGTGGCGGGCTGGCCCGAAGCTGTGGCGTCAGGATTTCGTGTTATCGGCAGCAGTTCGGTAGTGCGATCCTGCCCAAGTTGATCCAGTAGCATTAGCGTGTTGACTTCGTGCTTGATGTTTGCGCTGGTATCCCAGGACATCAGGTACAGAATGGACAGCGAATCTTCTACCGTCCAGCGCTGTGGCGCGACTCCGGCCGCTTTGAATTCCAAAGGCAAATCGCTTTGGCAATTACCCAAAAACGCATTCACGCCTTCTACATAAGCCTTAAACACTTCGCGACTGGGTCCGTCTAAAATCGCCGCATGAGCCTTTGCCAAACGATGAACACCGATGGTTCTCATGCGCACATCCGAGTCGCGTGCCAAGTCACCCGCCAATTCTGCGATGCGTCCTTGAGCCTGCATGAGCATCAACTGCATCTGAAAGAGTCGATCTTGGGCAGCGGCAAAACCTTGCCCAAAAAACAGGTCCCGATGATTCTGAGCATGGATATAGGGCATCCCCTTCTCATCGCGCACGATCACAATGTCCGATTCGATCCCAGGCAACTGTATCTGTCCGCTGACCTGATACCGATTCCAACGCGGCACAATCATCGCCGCCAAACCCAAAAGAACGATACCAATCAGCATCAATCCAATAACAATTTTGCACCAGCGACTTCGATTCCACATGCATGGGTTCCATTCTGTTTGCCGATTGAATGCTCGAATTGAGCTAGATAGTCTACGTGACAGAACGGTCGAAGCAAGCAGCGATTAACGTACAAAGATTACAGTTAGCAGAAAAATGATGCTATTGCCCCCTGATCAATGGCAACGCGTGACATTCGAATTATTTGGTGGGTTCTGAAACTTGTTCGATGTACACTTTGGCAGCGATCGATGTGGGCTGGCCGATTCGCGGGTCCATGCTGATGAACTGTCCAGCGTACACCTTGCCATGTTTCACTGGAACTGAATTTCGGAACTGCTCCGATGATACAGTAGCTCTAGGCTCCAGAATCTCACACATCGCATGCAATCGGTCTATTTTTTTCAAGTCGATCGAGCCGATGGGCTTCGGGCTAAACATGCAGCATAACTCGCTTTGGGCGATAGAGTGGTATCGTGATACCGAACAAAAGTGTTAACAAGACTGCGGAACTTGGCTCGGGAACCGTCGTGAGGGGCGTGGTGCCATTGGACACTCGGTCTGAGGGGCCGCCCGATGTTCCAACGATCAGCCCATAATTAAAATGCTTATTACCCCCTAGCAGTGGCAAGGACAAAGTGAACTCAAGATTATGTGCCCCGAAGGTCAATGCCGAGGTCGTACCTACCAAGCTGGCACTGGACGCTTCATATACGTCCGCCATCGCATCAACGCTGAACATCGCGCTGCCAAGGTCGATGTAATACTCGCCCCCGAGCTGTACCGGCAGCCCCGGTGCCTGCGACTGACTGATAAAATAGTTGATCCACGAATTGGGAGAACCAGGCTGCAGGTCGGTACCCCATCCACCAAATCCACCAGTCGCTGAGTTCAGATCATTGTCGATATCCAGGTAACCAATGAAGTCTAAGGCGTCGATGGGACTATTAAAATCTACAGTGAACTTCATCTCATCCATCGCCGGGCTTGTGAATTCTGTAGTCACTCCCACTATGTCTGGAGTACCAGCACCGAAGGTGTCACCTACCGGGGCGGAGTAACTAATACCAGCACCCGCTTTTGGCAACGCAAGCAGTAGACATACGATAGCAACGGTCAGGCTGAAAAATCTCTGGTGCTTCACTTTGTTCTCTCCAGTCGTGCTGCGAAATGCCACAGCCTCTTATTAAACGTTGATGGTAATTTGAGCAACCTTGGAAATCAAGTTGGCCAAGTGTCTTCTGTTGTGTCAGAACCTAACTTCCGCGCCTCCGCCCGGGCACAAGGCCTTTGGTAGCTACCTGTTGGCCTTGCTTGTCTGGATCGCCATCACCGCGCCAAAGATCGTCAATCCAAACCGTTGAGCTAATGGTTCGCCCAACTCGTGTCAGCGGTAACGGACGCTTTGCCAAAGCTGCAAACAGCAAGTCCCGCGCTGACACTTGTGCTGGATGGGCGGTGTTTGGCGTTTGAATTGCTTGTTGGGTCGTTGGACCTATTGCCGATGTCAGTGATGGCTGACTGGGGCTGCGGGTGATTTGGTCGTTCGTTCTAGACGCTTCCACTGTAGAACTCCCCGTAGCTGCAACCAGGCTAACCGGCCTACTAAACACGCCGTCAGCTACAAGATCTCCGTTAGCGCCCAGCGTCAACAGTTCCACCCGAACTTGCGTCGTGACGAACGTGAACGTTCCGAGGCTCTTAGCGCTCGTCGTACCGTACAGCAGTGCATCATTAGGCGAGCGAGTTTGGTCCACCACTACGGTACCTCTGAGCGTGGCACCATCGTAAATTTTGTAAGTGGCATTGGTGGCATTCATTGGTCGCGATACCCACGATACAAAGACTTCGGAAGTCGGTCCTGCAGAGGTCATGACCCAACGCGCCACGTTCGTTGCCGAGGATGGCGCGCTGACCGGATGCAGTCGGTAATCGTTCTGATGGCCGGTGCCAGTCTGTACGCTCCACCCCGGCCCGTTTAACTGAAAGCCCCAGTCGCCGTCATCCTTCGCGACTGTGATTTCCGGTGCCCGTAGCGGCTTGATGCCCACAAAGTACTCGCCCAACGAACCTCCCTCGGCGGCGACCCTCACGTAGTAGGTTTGACCAGAGCTTAGTCCCGTGGCTGTGAACTTCTCGTTGCGACCGTCCGGCAGGATGGTAACTGTCGGCGTGATATCGATACCGGCGGAGTTGAAGAACTGAATTTTCGGGTTGAGGTTATTGACGAACTGACCCGATCCGCCGGCCGGAGTGCGCGTCTCGACCTCGACAACCGACTCGTCTGTACCTAGAGTGACTTTGTACCAGTCCTCGAAATAGAACTCGGTGAAGGCCAAGCCAACGATTCCATCAACAGCCGCAGTTCCAATGTCGGTTACCACGCCAGTGGCGACGTTGATGGTCTGCAGCGTGCTTGTGCTGAACCCGTGAGTCGCCGTGTAAAGCACATTCCCTGGACCGAATTCCAGAACCTCGTCCGGATATTTGGACAGAGTCACCGAACTGATCTCTGCCCCATTGTTCGGGTTAACCTGCTTCAGAGTGTTGCGTGCCTTCAAATACAGGTTGTCCGAACCGTCAAACGCAAGGCCGCTCCATGCTGAACTAATAGAGCTGGGTATGATCGTGACGGCCCCGGTTGTCAGGTTGATAGTGGCCAAGTCATCGAATCCACTAGAAACGAAATCGACCCAAGCGCACAGTGTCCCGTCCGAACGGAAACTGATGTCTTCAATATCTTCCCCACCGGTGGATCCGACAACGGTTACTGCTGCGGTGAACGGGTTGATCTTAATCAACTGATTGAGGTAGTTATCGATAGCGTAGAGTTCGCCGGTATGTGGATGGAAATCGATGTCCGAAATGTCTCTCCTGCCAGTCGAGCCGATGGTCTGAAGGATCGCTCCCGTGGCAGGGTCCAATCGGTACAAAGTAGCAGGCCCCCAAGCGGACCCTTCAGAAATGGCGTACAGCCCGGACACCATGCTGGTGAACCCCAGAGCACCCTTTGAATTGGTCGCATCTTGAGCCGTCGCCAGAGTGTTGTTGGCCTCGGCGTCGAAGAGAGTGTCCTTGGTCACGACCAAACTGTAAGTGACGCCTTCGTCGCCGCTCACCCGGGCGAAGTATGTCCCTGTTATACTAATCGGGTAGCTCTGGATCGCCTCGTTCAGATTGGTAGCACCAACCAGGCCGTTAGCCAAGACAGTTGTCCCGTCCGAGGCGATCAACTGCATGTCGACGTTGCCGACTGTCGTATTAGTTAGCGCAAGATTGACACGCTGCCCGGCTACCAGATCAAACCTGTAGACGTCTGCCGGCGGTAACGATCGCGCGATGACCGTGCTCTTCCCGGTGCCGACCAAAGTATTGGAGGGACCGTTGTGGAGGATCTCTAGAAACTGCCCTCCCGTCGGATTGGCAGCCTTGATGCCAGCGGTGGCACCGGAAGTGTCGTCACCGGCTAGGCCATCGCCTTCGAGATCAAGATAATTGAAGCGGATCTGGTTGCTACCCTCTGATAGGATAGCCTGAAACGTCAGAGTGTTTGACCCTCCGCTACCGAAAAAAGTGGCTACCTTGTTCCACTGCAAGATTGCTTGCCTGCTACCGACTTCCCCGAGTACCTGAAACTTAACTGTCGCATCACCTGTCGAGTTATTCAAGCGCAGACTGTCCCAGAATGGGGCTATCGCTGCCTGACTGGGGCTGCTCGAAAGGGAATCATTGAAAGTGCTGGAGTTGGAGGACCCGAACGTGATCAAGCCATTGCGGCTAGGGTACAAGGTCGTATAGCTCGTACCGTAAAAGTTGAACGCGAAAGGCAGATTGACCGTAGCCGTACTGCTACTTGAGCTATTCAGTAAGGTCGCTCCCGTAGTACTGATATCTGTAAACTCGAACGGTACCGCTGTGGCTGTATACCTGGCAAAGGTCTCCAATGTGCCTAGCACTGCTCCGCGTTGGGGACGAGCCTGTGTCGTGTCCAGATTAACAAACGAGCCGTTGATATTCTCAGCCGTTGTCGTCGTGTTATTGGTCGCCCCACCAATCTTGCCTTCCTGTTCAAATGCAGCGTTCAGGATAACCTCTACTGTATAGCGACCCTGGCTTGCCGCCAGCCCGCTAACATTGATCCGGTAAGTACCGCCGCTTGTCGTCGCTAGCGTCTGAATACCGGTCATCTGGCCAGGAGCACTGGCCGTCGCGAAGCCAAGCGAGGCTGCGGCCGGGCTGAACAGCTCGACGCGCGGTTGAAGGCCCGTTGTTACCGGCGTCACGATGACCGAAATCGTCTGGTCCGGATCGATGTTCATGGTGAACGAGTCAACGTCTCCTGGAAACGCTATCGTACTGGTGAGCGATCCACTGTAAATCAGGCTCCCAGGCGGGTTCCTCGTGGTCAATACAGAAGTGAATGGCTCTATCGCCAAGTCCAAGTCAAAACCAATGACAAAGTTGCCACCTGCCGTGCCGTTGCCTGACGGGAATGTCCCCGAGAATTCACCGTCCAGCGCGTTGCCATAGATGTCCGTGAAGTTGAATCCTCGAAAGCTTCCGGCGGTGAGAGTCAATGTGTTGTCGTCGTCTGGTAGGCTGACATAACTGAGCGTTAGCACCGTGCCATCGGCGTTGAATGAATAGTTCGATGCGGTATAATTGGCCGAGCGAAGGTTGCCGCGCAGGGTGAAGTCGCTAGTCGATATGTTGTTAACTATCATCGGTTCGCTGAACGTCACTTGGTACGTGAGGTTACCTGGGGCGAGTACATGATTCTGCGCCACACTTGTGGCGACCACGCGCGGAGCAATGTTGTCTACCGAAATCGTGGCGGAAAACGCCTGGATCGGGGTGCCCTGAATGTCAAGGATGTCGCCCGCAGCTATGGTGACTGTGTTAATCCCGTCGGGGAGCCCACCCGGGAGCGTGAATGAGAGAGTGTCGCCATCCCAAAAAGTAACTGCCGTGGCATTGATACCGTTTACTTTTAGGTCGCTTGCCTGTACCGAGGTTGCTAGAACTGTGTCGTTCAAGTCCACTCTGTAAATCGGCGAAGTCAGAAACATCGCACCATCGGCTGGGTTACTGGCTGTTACCTGGAACGGTGGCTGTGCTGTACCCGTGTTACCGGCGACCGAAACAAAGTACTCGCCTAGCGTATTGCCCTCGCCCGCCACACGCATTCGGTAAAATCCGCTATCCGTCGCAGTGTGCAAAATCTGCTTGTTCCGCCCGTCGCACAGGATGACACCCGAACCAACCAGCACGTTAGATCGATTATACAGTACGATCATGGGGTTTAACTTGTTGACGAACTCGCCCGAGCCGTCTCCCGGGGTCCGTGTCTGGATCACCAAACTGTCTGCTTCGTTCACCGCGATGCTATACCAGTCCACATCCTCCGTCGCCGTATTACTCTGATCCGCCGAGTTTGCGGAGCTTTGAGAGTCAAATAGCGGTACGGAACCACCGATTAAGTGGCCAAGCGCCCCGACCCCCACAATCGCCTGCGCGGCAGCCAATGAGCTGTTTCCCTCAATGTCAAACGAGGCATTGCGCGTCACCACCAGGTTGTAAGCACTGTTGGCAGTCACGACGATGTAATAGGTGTTGATGCCAGCAGTGGTGGCCTTGAAGTTCACCAAACTCTGGTCCACGTTGGTTGGACCAGCGGTGCTTAGGGCCATCACGTTGTTGCCAGCGTCACGCAACTGAAATGCGGCGGCCGTGCCGGTCAAACACTCTAGCGCGATGGTCACAATTTCTACCTGTGACAAGCTGGAGCAGTTGCTATCCTCGTCAGCGACTGCGGGAATATCGATGTTGTCGATGAACGCCGTGTCTAGGCCGCTGGAGCGTATGAAGTCCTTCGAGTATCGCCAGGTGAACGTGTGCGTGCCGGCCGAAACAGGGAACGACACAGTGGTGAAGCTTGTCTCAACACCCGACCAATTGCCTAACCCCGGCCCATCGAAAGAGAAAAACAGGTAGTAATAGCTACTCTCCGACGATACTCGGCGTGCAAAGCTGACATTACCCGCCCCGGTTGTCAGTGTTACCGACAGTGTAGACGACTGGTTGTCATTGATATCGCCAGCCCTTGCGCTGTAGGTCCCCGAAGCGGCGGCCTCTGTCGTGACATACCAATTAGCGCTGCCCGAAGTGACCCATGCCAACCGACTGAAGTTGCCCGTCTCGAACCCATCGCTTGCGGCTTCTGGGGATGCGCCTAGGACTGCCGCTCGTGAAGCCGTTCCACCCAAGCTGATGAAGCTCTCGGTTAAGTCCTGGGCTGTGGCCAGAGTACTGTTGGCTACCCCGCCGAGCTGTCCTTCCCGTTCCAGGGCCGCGTTCAGGCTCAGTTGCACCCCGTAGCCCCCAGTCGTCCCACTCGCACCAGAGACGCTTATCGTATAAGTGCCTGCCGTGGCGACTGACTGTGTGTTGAGCAGGGCGCGCTGGCCAGCCCCGGCTGCGGTTACCGAGCCGACCGGGGCATTGTCGGGGCCTCGTAGCTCAACAGACGGCTGCAAAGAAGGGCCAGACGGAGTCACAAGCACACTGATCGTCTGGCCCGGGTCGAGGCTGATAGTAAACGTGTCTGTGTCCCCTACAACACCGATGCTAGCCGAAATACTTCTGTCGTAGACCAAAGATCCCAACGGAGCCTTAGCTGTCAGGGGTACTGGGTAGGGCACTGTTTCAATTTCCAGCACATAACTGCCACTAAACTCCACATTGCCATTGCCGAAATCGTCGGTTAATGCCCCGGCGGCAAGAGAGACCGTAAGGTTGCCTTCATTGGTAAGTCCACCAAGTGTCAGCCGGACGGTATCAGCATCCAACAGGGTGGCACTAACGACACTGCCCAAGTTGACTGTAAAGTCAGATGCCTGAACCGAAGAAGCCAGGATGGGCTCGTTAAAGTTAAGGTCCAGAGGAAGTGATGTCACGGAACCAACCGGCGGGCTGGTGTTGGTGACCGCCAAAGGCAATATATCGTACCAGAAGTTTCCGCCATAATCCTCGCTTGGTTTCCCGTCACTAAGGCGCTTGACCGCGCCCGCCCCGATAGTGAAAGCTTGCAGTCCCTGCACGCTGACTGGATCGCTTTCGAAGTTGAACTGCAAGGTATCTGCGTCGATGACCGTGAATCCGGTCGGCCGGATACCGTTGACTGCGACCTTGGTCAAGTCGATG
The DNA here is from genome assembly GCA_036804625.1 of Aureliella sp. Classification (GTDB taxonomy): domain Bacteria; phylum Planctomycetota; class Planctomycetia; order Pirellulales; family Pirellulaceae; genus Aureliella. The sequence continues at coordinate 10,101 of DAIRSD010000145.1, forward strand.
TCGCTCGTGTCCGGGTCATAG
>DAIRSD010000146.1:0-10098 GCA_036804625.1 Aureliella sp.
AAAACGCCGGCAAGATCGCTATTCACAGCGATATCATGCAACTACGCCGCTTGGTCGTGTGCGAAACTACTTTGAAGATGCCGTCCGAGAAGTGGATGCAACCCTGATCGTCATCGGCTGTTGCTTAGTTCTGCAACTTGTGGCCATAGTGGGTGCAGCCAGTCGTGGTGGAGTGGCTTCCATGTTCGTTGCTCTGGCCGCCACATTCGTGATGATTATCGGACTCAATCGACAAATCTCCGTTGCGGTAATCGCATTCTTGGGCTTAGCAACGGTAATCTCACTTGTGTTCTTGGACTCGCTGGAATTGAACGACGCTTTAGCGGATAGAATTGAATCGATGGGGCTGGAGACGCCGCTGCGCATCGATATTTGGAAAATGGCGATATCCCAATCAGCATTTTGGCTTTTTGGCAGTGGGCTGGGTACCTTTCATTTTGCACTGCTACCCGCAAATTCAGTCTGCCAGTATTGGATCTATCATGCAGAGAGCATCTATGTGGAGCTATTCTCAGAGTTTGGTATTGTTGGTATCGCTCTAACAATCATTGGCTTAGGATGGCTTGCTACACGCATCTTTTTGAAGAAGAGTACTGCCGCGATAGCTACATGGCCTGCCGCCATCTACTGCCTTTGTGCCGTTGGGGTGCATAGCTTTGTCGATTTCAGCCTGATCATTCCGGCAATTTTCGTTAGCTTATGTGTATTGCTGGGGGCTTTCATCCGCGAGTCACAGGATCAGCCACGAAAAGACAAGCCGCGTTCCGATCAATCGTCCATAAAATTCTGGTATTGTCTATTGACTGCTGGCCTTTTGACTTTGATTTGGCAGGGTTATATGCCTCTACGCGGATTTGCTCAAGCAGAAAAACTATCGCTATCTGAGAGTACACAAGCGGTTAACCACAAACCGCCCGTGATTGCGTTAGATCAACTAGATTTGACCCATAGCGAAGTTATCATGCAACTTTCCAAAAGAAAAGTGGAGACGATAGAGTCCTATTTACAACTTGCCACTCGCTGGCCCGATTCTCTTGGCAAAGAGCAAAAGGAGGCGTACAGCCAACTAGAGTATGCTGCATCGATAATGCGTTCCAATGATCTGAAACGATCGACAGATAGTCAAGCTTGGCAGGAACTAGCCGAAGCCTGGAACAAAGACGATGCACTGACGCAGCAAATCGATGCTTGCAGGGAATCATTCCGGTACAGCCTTAAATCGGCCAGCAATCTTGACTGGCGAAGTCACTGGGCGATTTTGCAGACAACCATAGAGCCCTCCATGTATTCGCAGGCTCTATCCTATGCTCGATTGAAGCTACTGACCAGGTCCATGCCCACATTACAACAATCTACGGCTACCTGCTGTTTGATTGCCGGTGAACGCAACATCGGATTGGACCTCTGGAAGACCTCCTTGTCACACTTCCCCATGGAAGCTGAGAATCTGGCACCACTGATTGGCTCCTACGTAGATATCGACGAACTACACCTTGTCTTACCCAATTCAGAAATTCCCTACGCTGGTTTGGCATGGAACCTGAATAAAAAAGGGAATTCTAAGGCCAGTAATCAAATACTCGATAGGCTTGATTTGACCAATTTAATTGCGGAAGCTCAAACGCTTTATGACTGGCAGCTCGCAGCATGGGCCACCCGATTGAGGGGAGACCGTGAAATGCATATTCAGGCGCTACAGCGCGTTGCCGACCTGAGCACCATGGATAAAGCCGTCAGAATGCAATTGGCTAAAGCCCACGAAGCGGCCGGAAGGCTTGGGGAAGCCCTCATGCAGATGGAACAAGCAAGCCGTCGGACAACTCTTGACGCTGACGAGCAGGCATATCTGCTCAAACTCAAGCAGGCATCTCAAACAAATCCCCCCTAACGGCAATATAGACTTTGACGATTGATTCACCTGTCCCACTCTGGAAGGCTGTAATCTTGAACAAAATTCATCTTCCAAGCATCCCCAAAATCGCCCACCTGCCTATACTTGGGGAAATGCCCGCTTCTCTTGCCTTGGAGACTTCGTACTTATGTCGCAACTAATGGAATCAATGCTCAATCGTGGGCTAGCCCCCACCAACGCCTCCGAGAATCTCTCGGCTCAACCGACTCAAGGCTTTGACTTTGTTCGAGTTCTTTGGCGGTGGAAATGGTTGCCCATACTTGGGGCTGTGATTGGCGCTGGTGTAGGCTACATGTTTTTTACCAAGGCACCTGAGCGTTATCAGTCTTTCGCATTGGTGCAAGTGGTATCCTCTGTTGCGCCCTCTACGGGAATGAACTATGAACTGTATGACCCCGATAAAGTTGCCGTTTATCGCAGTAAGACTGACGAGGCGAGGGTTATCAAAAGCCACAAAGTGCTTAGCAATGCCATCGAAGCTGGAAACTTGACCAAGCTTTTTCCTGGCAAGACTGAGAATGAAATCATTTTTGGACTGATGGACCCCAAAAAGGGAGGCGATGTGGCGCCAGCCGAAAAAAACGAAAGAACGATCACTGACCAACTGAAGATTTCTTACATCGCTGGCGACCCAGATACGGCCATGGCGGTTGTTAATGCCATAGTGCTTGGGTACCAAAAGTTTTTGGACGAAGAATACAAGTTTGTTGATGATGAAGTCATAAAGCTGTTCAACGAGGTCAAAAAGAAATTAGACCAAGATTTGGTAGCTCACAAAAATGGGTACGACAAGTTTCTTGTGGACATCAAGCAACAAGGTGTATTGTTTAATGTCACGGAACCTGTCAACCATTTCTTTGAAGCTGCCATGCGCAATCAACAGCAATTGACAGCCAAACGGCTTGAAGCCAATCAAATCAAGAGCATTTTGGACACGGTTGAGACGGCGATGAAGAGCGGCGATTTTCGTGCTCAGGAATTGCTGTTGCTGATCAACGACAGTTCTGATCTTGTTAAATCGACGATATTCGATCAACTGTTTGAAGATCAAGATTTGGCTGGAAAAGCCATGTTGGAGTCTGAAAAACTTGAGCAATCCGAGTTGCTTCTACTACAGGGGGAACTGGACCATTTGCTTGAGAAATACGGCGAAAAGCACCCAAATATTCGAAGGATCCGCTCCACGATTGCGTCTGTCGAAAAGAAAATTGCCCATGCCAAAGAGGCCGAAAGCAGGCTTGAGCAGGCCGCCGCTGAGCTTAATCAAAAGAGGAACCGCTCCAAGAACAAGATGTTGAATTCGGAGGTGGCATCTAATGATCAACCAATTGATCCACCTTCCGATACGACACCCGGTGATGCTTCGGCAACTGCCGTTACCGATAGTCCCAACGAGGTCGAAAAGGCGATTGCTTCGACTGATTCAGACTCTTCTTTGTCACCAGAGGACGAAGCTCCAGATGTCGAAGAACAAGTAAACCTCTATTTGCAGATTAGCCTGAACAGCCTAACTCAACGCTATAAGTCACTGAAGCTGGAAGAAGAAGAAATACAAAGATGGATCGATGAAGATACTGCCAAGTCGCAGATCGTACAGGGTTTTCTTTTGACTCACGAAAGCCTAAAGAATCAGGCTGAGAATCTGGAAAAGTTTCAAGAGGTATTGTCTGACAAGCTAATGGGCGTTGAGCTGTTTCAGAACAGTTCCAACCGAAAGATTCTTCAAGAGTTGATTCCTTCGATGCCAGGTGCCTACTACGGTCCTTTCTCGTCTACCTATACGGCTGCGGGTGCTTTGGCGTGAATTCTACTCATGTCGGGTTTAGCTCTGCTGATGGATATGGCTGACCGTTCGTACCGCAGTCCTGACGAAATCGTGTCTGATTTGGGTAAACCTGTCTTGGGTCACATTCCAGCTATGGATTTACCCAACATCAAGAAGGTCGTCGATACAGTCGATCCGTCGCTTATCACCATTCATCATAGCCGCGGACGAATTGCTGAAGCGTTCCGTTCGGTGCGCACGGGACTGTTCTTCAGCAGTCGTGGCAGCGAGTTGAAGGTAGTTCAAATCACCAGCCCCGTACCCGGGGATGGCAAGTCCACGCTTTCTTCCAATTTGGCAGTCGCGATGGCTCAGTCGGGTCGGCGAGTATTGCTGATCGACGCTGACTTCCGTCGTCCACGATTGCAAAAACTATTTGGTTTCGATGCTGATGTCGGCGTGGCTCAACTGGTCGCTGGGCAGTGCGAACTGGACGATGCAACCTATACGACCTGTGTGGCCAACCTATCGATCATGCCTGGTGGCAAGCGGCCCAATAACCCTGCCGAACTGCTCAGTAGCAGTCGCTTTGCCGAGTTGATCGAAATTGTGCGCGAGAAATATGATATCGTGATCATCGATACGCCACCATTGCTAGCCGTCTCCGACCCAAGTGTTGTAGCGTCCGTAGTAGATGGCGTTGTGATCTGCATGCGTCTGCGTCGAAACGTCAAACCGCTGGCAACTCGAGCGTTCCGCGTTCTAGAATCCGTCGATGCTCAGGTGCTGGGTGTAGTCGTCAATGGGGTAAGTACCGAGGCAGCGTATGGTGGCTACGGTTACAACTACAGTTACAACGATTACCGCTACTCGTACCGTAGCAGCTACGGCTATGGGTACGGCAAGTATGGCAAGTATGGCTACGGCAAGTACGGCAAGTACACTTCGTACAGCACTGGGTACATCGAGGATCGACAGGCCGAAGCGGCTGAAGTGAGTACGAAGAACGATGCCGATACTCAGTCGTGAAATTGATTTGCATCCGACAGGATTGCTTGAGAGCGATCAAGCGGTTCAGTCGGATTGGTGGGCTTTGTACACGTTGCCTCGGCAAGAAAAAAAGCTGATGCGTCGATTGCCGGATCAAAACGTAGCGTTCTACGCTCCCATACTGCAGCGACGGCATCGTTCGCCCAATGGTCGGCTTCGCACCAGCTTTCAGCCGCTTTTCGGCAGCTATGTATTTGTATGTGGTGACCAGTCGCATCGATATCAGGCCGTTAGCACGGGTTGCGTCAGCCGATGGTTGCCGGTCACAGGCATAAGTGAATTGGTATTTGATCTGCGACAGATTAAAAACCTAATCGCCCAAGATGCTCCGCTGTCGCCCGAAAGCCGCTTTGAACCAGGTCAGAGAGTTCGTATTCGCAACGGTTCTTTTGCCGGATATGAAGGCGTAATCTCTCGACGCGAACGCGAAACCAAGCTACAAGTTTTTGTCAGGTTTATGGACCAAGGTGTCTCCGTTTTGTTAGATGATTGTCAGGCAGATCCAATTTAGTTGGCCCCTGCCATCCACCGAAGAGCCACAGTCGAAGCTGATCCAGTCAGGGAGTCGTTCCAATGTCACAACTTAGCCAATCAATTGCTGGTCGAAGTACTGCTACCATTGACTTGGAAACGCAGTCCGCATCTTCACCCAACAATTTTGACTTTGTCAAAATTCTGTGGCGCTGGAAGTGGCTTCCGGTTCTGGGAGCGATCTTCGGCGCTGGAACCGGCTACATGTTCTTCAGCAAACAACCCACGCGATACTTGTCACAGGCTTTGGTTCAAGTCGTTTACGCTATGCCGTCGACAATTGGAGCCGACCTTTACGATCCTGATAAGATTGCTTTCTTCAGCAATCGAAATGACGAGTCACGAGCCATCAAAAGTAATTCCGTATTGTCCCTTGCTATCAAAGAAGGCAAATTAGAAAAGCAATTTCCCGAGTTGAGCGCGATAGAGATCATCTCCCATTTGATGGACGAGAGATTTGGCCTGGATGTTCGACCTGCCGAGAAACCCGAACGATCGGCCACGCAGCAATTGATTATTTCCTATCGCTGCCCAGACCCGGTCAGAGCACACGCGGTTGTCGATGCCGTAGTCAAAGGCTACCAGTCGTTTCTAGCCGCTGAATACAAGACTGTCGATACCGAAGTCTTGAAGTTCTTTGCTAACACAGAAAAAAGAATCTCCAAATCATATCAAGACCTTTATGAACAGCATCAAAAATTCCGTGAGGAAGACACAAAAGTACTGTGGACGGGGGACGATGCAATTGACACATTTGCAGAGAGCTATTTACGTTTGAAGGTCCAACTGGAAGACATTAAAGTAAAGCGAACTACTCTGCGCGGCACTCTACAGCAGATTATCGAAGCTCAAAAAGCAAATCGCCGTCCCGAAGATATTCTGGTGATGCTTCAAGATGGTTCGCAATTTGTTCATACTACGCTTTGGCGGGAAGTGAATGAATCCGCAGCTACAACACAAGTACTTGAATCTGAAAAACTAGATAGCAACTTGATGATCCCACTGCGAGCCAAAGAACAGCAGTTACTAGCCAGCTACGGTCCGTCCCATCCTTCGGTACAAACAATCCGCCGCGAAATCGCTACCATGGAGGAAGCAATATCTGCAATTCGCGAATTGGAGAAGAGTAAAGAATCTGAGAAAGAACGTAAACTTTCCAAGGCCCTCACCAAGGGCAACCCAGATCTTCCGAAAAATGCGAATGCGCAGTTAAGCTCAATTCCTCCCGCAAGTTCACAGGCAGAAGCCAGTGGCAGCAGCAATGAGCAACCCACTCAGGTAGACAATTCAGACCAGCTAGCCGATCAGGAAGAAGTCGATGAAAACGTTGATGAAGACGTCAACGAATTGTTGGCCGCGCGTTGGCTGGAGATTCAAATCAACGGGTTGAAGGAACAATATCGAGCCATGGAACGCCATGAGGCGGATTTCGAGGTCTTGGCTAATGAGCAGTTGGCCAAGTCTCAAGAATTGCAAGTGTTTTTGTCTCGCAATCGCTGGCTGAAAGATCAGCTTGAGTCGGTAAAAGAGATGCTGGAGGCGTTCACGGAGAAAGTCAGACAAGTAGAGTAGACTCCAACCAATGCCAATCAACGAGTACTGAAGGAATTGAATCCACCCGGCATCGGACAACCCGACGGCCCCTACGCAACATCCTACATAGGTGGTGGAGCTATTGCAGGGATGTTCATCATGTGCGGGCTAGCCGTATTAATGGACTTTGCAGATCGATCGTACCGTAGCCCCGATGAGATCGTATCCGATCTGGGCAGGCCAATTCTGGGTCATATTCCGGCCATGGAGTTGAGCAAACTGAAGCGTGTCGTCGATTCGGTAGACTCGTCTGTTATTACCTTGCATCATAGCCGTGGTCGTATTGCTGAAGCGTTTCGGTCTGTCAGGACCAGTTTGTTCTTTAGTAGCCGAGCTAGCGAACTGAAGGTGATTCAGATCACCAGTCCAGTACCCGGCGATGGCAAGTCCACAATGTCTGCTAATCTGGCTGTAACCATGGCTCAGTCGGGCCGACGCGTTGTATTGATTGACGCCGACTTGCGCCGGCCTCGACAACATAAGCTTTTCGGGGTAGAAGGCCAGATTGGTGTTGCTCAGGTCTTGAGCGGCAAAGCCGAATTGGACGATGCTACGTACACAACCAACGTTGCTAACCTGTGGCTGATACCGGGTGGAACCCATCCGCGTAACCCATCAGAATTGCTTAGTAGCGATCGCTTTTCCGAACTGATCGATGTTCTTCGCGAGAAATATGACATGATCATCCTGGATACTCCTCCCGTGCTGGCAGTTTCGGATCCCTGTGCGGTATCCGCAGTTGCCGATGGGGTGGTTGTCACGATGCGGTTGCGAAGAAATATTAAGCCGCTCGCTACTAGGACTATCAGTCTGCTAGACGGCGTAGATGCTCAGGTCCTGGGTGTCGTCGTCAACGGTGTTAGCACCGAAGCCGCTTATGGCGGGTACGGCTACAGTTATAACTCGAGCGACTATCGCGATTCCTATCGTTACGATGGCCCAAGGTACAGCTACGGCAAGTATGGTCAGTATGCCACTGCCTACATCGAGGAAAGTCAAGTGTTAGATGATTCGGTATTGGCTGAAGACCCGCGTTCGGGAAATTCTTAAAGCTTCAAATTGCCGCTTCCCATGTACCGCCAACAGAATCACTGTTATCCTATCCTGGCCACTTCGCACGGATCATAACCACCCTGTCCCGCTTCTGACTGTCCCCCTTCTCACTTTGTTGCCAGCAGGATGTCCCGCAAAGCGTTGATACTGGGTGTTTCAGGACAGGACGGTTCTTATTTGGCCGAGCTTCTGCTGAGTAAAGGCTATGAAGTTCACGGCTTGATTCGTCGAACCAATCAAGCGGACAATCCGCCGCTAATCATTCCTGGTGATGATTTAGACTCGAAGCCGTCACTTCAGTTGCACTACGGAGATATTACTGACGGGCAAGCGCTGACCAGTCTTTTCCTGGATGTGGCCCCCGATGAAGTCTACAATCTGGCTGCTCAAAGCCATGTACGCGTCTCCTTTGACCTGCCAGTTTACACGATGATGACCGTTGGTCTGGGAGCACTGCACGTTCTGGAAGCGGCACGACAACTCAATCAGATTCAACCGGTGCGAGTTTTCCAAGCTTCCTCCTCGGAGATGTATGGCAAAGCTCAGCAGTCACCTCAGGACGAGGCGACAGCATTCAACCCACAGTCACCCTATGCCTGCGCGAAAGTCTACGCTCATTTTCAAACGCTGAACTACCGTCAAAGTTACAAGTTGTTTGCCTGCAGTGGCATCATGTACAACCACGAATCGCCAAGACGTGGAGAATCATTTGTCACTCGAAAGATAACCCGAGCTGCCACTCGGATTAAGGTTGGTCTTCAGTCGAAACTCTACTTGGGAAACTTGGATGCTCGGCGGGATTGGGGCTATGCCAAAGACTATGTGGAAAGCATGTGGCTTATGCTGCAACAGGATGTAGCGGACGACTATGTAATTGCCACTGGACGCACTGCCACGATTCGCGAATTCTTAGAGATTGTATTTGGTTCTTTGGATTTAGACTGGAGGCAATTTGTAGAAATTGATGCTCGCTATTTTCGCCCTACCGATATCGAAATGCTGGTCGGCAACGCCTGCAAGGCGCGTGAAGTTCTTGGTTGGAGCCCTGAAACTACCCTGGAAGAGCTAGCTGCGCTGATGGTTACCCACGATTTAGAACTGGCTAAGCAAGAACTTCGCGGGCCTACCGGCAGACAAAACGGTTCTTAGAAAATTTTAGTGGGTTAATGCCTTTCCCATAGATCCTTGCCCTACCAAAGGCGGTACTCGTGCTCATTTTCGTAATTGAATGATGAACGGCACGTAGTTTCCAGGTAACCGCTTGCAGAGTTATTAGAGTTGTTCGAGTAAGGCCGGTGTCGGAGTGCGTTTAAGTTTAAGTTTAAGTTTAGACTCAAACTTAAACTTAAACTTAAACTTAAACTTAAACTTAAACCTAAACCTAAACCTAAACCTAAACCTAAACCTAAACCTAAACTATTGATTAACGAAGCCTAATTCAGTGAACGGTTACGTATCCAGTTCTGAGATATTTTGAATTTCATCGCCAGTGGGGGCATCTGCCTAACAATACGCACCAGCTTGATCGCCAGCTTCTTATACATCTCGACGACAAAGTCTTGCGATTACGAGTGCTAAAACCATTTCACTAAGCACTACAATCTGTACCCATGCAGCCCCAACCGTCACTTGTGGACTAAACGTCACCTCTTACGTTGCCCCCACGGTTTGGGCAACTAATACCGCCGGATTGCTAAACGATCTGAAGAAGCTGTTTTTATCAAGCGGCAATTCGACTTCCCTCCGTTTATGATGTAGGCTTGCCACGGAAGGTAGGAAGTCGATCGGCACTAGTTTGTCGATTGACTAAGCTTTGGCGGTTAGGAAGCCCGCAGGATGTCATTGACAAACAACCACAATGGATTGCCGAACTTGACGCACAGCTTGCCAACTTGGGTATTGGCGTTGCTCCTGTGCGGCATTTCTGTATCAGGCTGTCAACACCTGCAACTGCCGGCCATCGATCCTAACGGGCGATGTATTTTCCTGCCTTTGCCAGCTACCACTCAATTGTCTGTTCCTCCCTTGCACTCGAGCGCAAACCAGACCGGCTTCCTGCCCCAAGCGGCCTTCGCTTCACCGCCTCCTCCGCCGCCCTGTTTGGACGCAAGCTGCGAGCCATCAGGAGTTTGCAACCTGTTTCATCGCAAACATGAGTGTCTAAACAAGATCCACGATCACTTTCGATCTAAGG
>DAIRSD010000147.1:0-10090 GCA_036804625.1 Aureliella sp.
TCATCAACTGGCGTATGACCCGACGGTAGCTCCTGTTTTCAAGGAGCAGCGCGAAATGATCCAGAACCGATTGATGGAGGCCGGTTGGCGTCTTGGGGTGAAGCCTCAGGAGCTAATGGATTATTTTCCGGGCCAGCTTTCGGTAGCTTGGCTGGAAATGCCCAACGAGCGCAAACCATTTGCCTTGGTCATGCTGGGGCAAGTTGAGCAGCAAGATGAAGTGGTTGGTAGGCTGATGTCAGAGATCGAAGCAGCCATCGCCAAACACAATCCTGTAAAGAAGCAGCTTAGCCACATGGATCAGGCGATAACCCAATACACTTTGCCGCGACGTGAAGGGCAGTTGTTGGACGAAAATACGCTGATTGCCGCTGTGTCGGGCACTCTGATCGCCACCGACGACTTGCCGGTCATGCACCAGATGATTGAACAGTTGACAGGACAAGCTAGCAGTCATGCAAAGCTAGTCGACGACAAAGACTTTATCGCTAGTCGTGAGCAACTAAAAATTACCGGCCAGGGTCATATCGAGTATTTTGTGAGACCCCTGGGCATTGCCCGAGTCGTTCGTGCGATTAGCGGCAAGAAATCCAAGAGCAGTGCGGACATTTTGGAAGTCTTCAGAAACCAGGGCTTCACAGCCATCAAGTGCGTTTCAGGAGAAATTCAAGTTCGCCAGGGAGATGCCGATATCGCTCATCGTGGATTTGTGCTTGCCGAACATCCACTGCCCCGATCGGCTGCCGTGCTGGATTTCCCAAACAAAGCTTTGTCCGAGATTCCTAGCTTCGTGAGCAATCGAGGCGATTCATTCATGACGGGCAACTGGAATGCTCAAACCGCGTTTTGGAAAGTGCGAGAACTGGTTGATGAGTTGGTAGGCAACCAGGGTGTCTTCGACGAAGTGATCAATGGAATCAAGAACGACGCCAATGGTCCGAAAGTCGATATTCGAAATGAGTTCCTGCCTTTGCTAACCAATGACATTATCGCCCTAACGGACACTCGCGACGGCGAAATCGATGTTGATTCGCGTCGCAACCTAATTGCACTGAAAGTCAATCAACCCGCCAAGGCTGCGGCCATTTTAGATCGTGTGATGAAGGCTGAAGCCAATGCTGAGATGCTTGAATTTGATGGTGTGACGATTTGGAAAGTCACCAACGAAGCCGAGGATGTGCAAGAAGACTTTTCTGAGTTCGGATTTGACGACGAACAAGAGGAAGAAGAAGAACCCTGGCTGAATCAATGGGCCATTTCAGTGCTGAAAGGTGACTCTGATGAAGGTGACAATGGTCAAGGCGCTTCGGAAGGGTATTTTATGTTTGCTTCTCATACGGAAATGATCGAACAAGCCATCACCCAAGCTCGATCGGGCGGCGCAGCCCACTTGGCATCCGAAGCCGACTACCAAAGGATGTTTCAAGCCATCAGCCAGTTGATGAACGAACAAAACCCTTGCGCTTGGAAAGTGTCTCGCAATCACAAAGCGCATCGCGTTCAGTACGAGCTGTTCCGCCAAGGAAAGCTTCAAGATTCGGAAAGCATGCTGGCCACGTTGATGAACCGTTTTGTAGAAGTAGACGCTGAAGCAACCACTGGTGCAGAAGGCCAGAAAGTCGATGGGAAAGACTTACCGCCCTTCGATACGATTACAAAATTTCTCCAACCAAGCGGATTTAAGGTCGTGTCCACACCGCACGGCTGGGAGTTTGGTTCGTTGCTGCTTGGAGATCCCAATCGAGGCCCTACGGAGCTTTCTAGTGGTCGTGAAGCTGAAACGGCCCGGATTGTCGATTCCACTGGTGAGTCCAAACGATAGTCGAACCTAGAGAGGAATCGCCGGTCGGGACATCTTGTCATTACCAATTTGAAACTATAATGGAGTCATCCGAAGCCGCATACTGACGCGCCGCTACATTCTCTTTCGTCCAGCCACCTGCAAGATCGAGTAATCCTGAGTGAAAAGTGAACAGGAGCTGATTGGCGATTCACTAGCGGGCGTCGAAGATGCTTATCGTGAATTAGTCGAGCGGTTCTCTGGACGACTTTACAATGCCATGCTGCACGTGATCGGTTCCCATGAGGATGCCGAGGATGTGGTTCAGGAGACCTTTGTTCAGGCTTACATCAAGCTAAACACGTTTCAGGGCAAGAGCCAGTTCTTTACTTGGCTCTACCGCATCGCTTTTAACAATGTGCTAAGCCGTGGTCGACGGCGACATCCCGACCTTTCCTTGGATGCCATCCGAGAACAATCCGGACTTGATCCGTTGGATCAGGATGACTCTCCTGACGACAGGCTACTTAGGCAGGAAGAGGTCCATCGAGTCCGCCGGGCTCTTCAAACCCTGAGCGAAGAGCATCGCAGCATTTTGATTCTGCGGGAAATGCAGGACATGGCTTACGAAGATATCGCCCAAGTCTTGGATATCAACATTGGAACGGTTCGCAGCCGATTATCCAGAGCCAGATCCCAAATGAAAGCGGCTCTGGAGCAGATCGGATAGCCTGGGCAGCGATTTGTCGTGCCTACAAAGTCGATGACACAATCGCAACATTACACCGACTGACCACCATTTCCAAACGGCTCAAATGCAAGGTTGGTTCATGGCGATTGGCAACGGAAACTCAGTGGTTGCGATTCCCAGCAGCGCGTCGGAGTCGGACCTTACCGGTGCAAATGGTCCACTTTCGGCTTTATCTCCAAAGCTGATACCCAGCGCACGCGCGGCCTGAACAGCACTGCAACTGGGGTGTACTTGTTTCAAACGATTGACGGCATCAGCGATGGGGACACTGTTGATCGCTGGCGGATGGGAACAGACCATCTCGCCGAAACGACCTTCGATAACCAAGCGCACAGCGTGAGCACCGAATTGAGTGGCCAGCAGTCGATCAAATGTCGATGGCGGTCCACCGCGTTGAAGATGCCCTAGAACCATCGCCCGTGTCTCGCGTCCCAAACGTTTTTCGACCTCGTAGGCCACCAGATTTGCGATGCCTCCCAGCTTTGTTTGACGCGACTCCTGTCGACGCTCTGCGGTGACCATACTTCCATCTGGCAGATGAGCACCTTCCGCGACAACGATCAGAGTGTATTTTTTGCCAGCTTTTTCTCGTTCCAAAATCTTTGCGCAAACCTCTTCGAATGACCAAGGAATTTCTGGCAACAGGATCACGTCACCGCCACCGGCAATTCCCGAATAAAGTGCGATCCAACCCGCGTGGCGTCCCATGACTTCCAAAACCATGACGCGTTCATGGCTGGCTGCGGTCGTTGCCAATCGATCCAGCGCGTCCGTCGCGCAGTTGACAGCACTATCAAAACCAAAGGTGAACGCAGTGGCTGACAAATCATTGTCGATGGTTTTCGGCACTCCTACCACGGGAATTCCAACTTCGTGGAATTGCTGGGCGACAGCCAAAGAACCATCACCTCCGATACAAATCAAGCCCGCCAAATTCAGTTGATCACAGGTGTGAAGCACCCCGTTGAGCAGTCTTGGATCTAAATCCAAGCGATCGCTGACACCAACGGTAGCCGCAAACCTACCCTTGTTAGTCGAACCCAAGATGGTTCCACCTTGCTTGAGTATCCCACGTGTGATGGAGCCATCCAAGGTGACATAACTGACTGGATCTACAAGTCCTTCGTAACCTTTCAAGAACCCCACCATCTCGTAGCCATGACACTCGGCCGCTTTTACGGCTCCACGGATCACCGCGTTCAGTCCCGGACAGTCACCGCCCGAAGTAAGAATTCCAATACGGCGTTTGTTCTTGCCCATGGTTGCCCTTTTTGGATAGATGGGAATGGTTCACAATGGTCAGTCTGACCACTGCAACCTTAGGTCACACTTCGATGGAAGCCGTGACAACTTTCGTCAGACAAAAGAACCCGTGTATGTTTTGTCGTTACAATTGCATTTATCGTTACAATGCTATTTCGTTTTCGGAATGCCACCCTATGCCTGAACTGCCTGAAGTTGAGACGATGCGTCGAGGTTTGCTGCTCGTCATAGGCCGCACCATCGCCCGTGTAGAGGTACCACGGACAGCTTATCGCCCCATTCAGAGTTTTCCAAGCCCCAGGATTTTGACCGCACGATGTCAAGGAAGAAAAATTGTCGATATCGAACGAATTGCGAAACGAGTACTGGTTCGCTTATGCTCTGGCGACCGAATCGTACTGCAACCCAAGATGGCAGGCATGGTGTTAATCGCCGATCCTCCGTCGGCAGGTCATACACGAGTCGTGTTTCATCTCCAAGGCAGAAGTATCCCAAATCAATTTAAGTACTGGGACCGGCGAGGACTTGGAACGATTTCCCTGTGGAGCCCTGAGGAAATCTCGCGGCAACTAGCGGACGACGTATTGGGTCCGGACGCGCTGACGATTGACAAAACCGCCTTCATCAATCGGCTTTGCGCCAGTCGTCGTCAAGTCAAGGTCGCCCTGCTGGATCAGCAGATTGTGGCTGGTGTAGGCAATATCTACGCTGCGGAAATTCTATTTGCTGCCAAAATCGATCCGCAGACGCGTTGCAACGAACTCTCGAAAAGACAATGTGTAAACATCCACCGAGAAATGATTCGTAATTTGAATGAAGCCATCCAGTACGAAAACTCGACGCTCTCAGACGGAACTTACCGCAACGCAATCAACGGCGAAGGAAGCTATCAGAACCGCCATCTTGTCTATGACCGCCAAGGCAAGCTCTGCAGTCGCTGTAGCCGTGGTATCGTCAAGCGAATTGTTCAGGCTCAGCGGAGTACGTTTTATTGTCCATTCTGCCAAACTCAGACCTAGTATCAACTGAAGAAATAGAAGATGCGACCCAAAAAACTTCGTGAGCTGGGAATTCCCGACGAATTGAGTTCGCTTGCCATCGGGGCGATCCAGTCGCTTGCCAAAGAGGGGCGCAGGAAGTCGAAGGAGGTCGAAAAGCTGATGGCAGCCGTTGTGGCAGATCCAGCAGCACACCTGCAAGACCCTCATTTCGGCCCGCTCGCGACCGCTCTACAATCTCAACCCGTCGTCAAGCCTCTGGTGTCGGTTGCTTATCGTACTTGGGGGACAGACATTGACGCTGGGTCTCATCAGCAGATGAGCCAAGCGTGTTCGGTACCCGGTGTGGTGGGTGGAGCGCTGATGCCTGACGCACACGTGGGCTATGGATTGCCAATTGGCGGTGTGCTAGCGGTGGAGAATGCGGTGATACCCTACGCAGTGGGTGTCGATATCGCCTGCCGTATGAAGCTATCCGTCCTGGATGAATCAATTGAAACTCTAGACACTCATCGACATCGCTGGCGAAACGCCTTGGAGCGAGGAACACGATTCGGCGTTGGCTGTGAACATGAACGTCCGCAGCATCATGCAGTCATGGATCAAGATTGGAATGTGACTCGAGTGACTCGTGAAAAGCGGGATCGCGCATGGAAGCAGTTAGGAACTTCCGGCTCTGGAAATCACTTTGTCGAATTTGGAGAACTTGAACTGACCACGGATCAACCTGCGCTGGGCTTGAATGCTGGACGATACATCGCGCTGCTCAGCCACAGTGGCAGCCGTGGTGCAGGCAGCGCAGTGTGCGATACCTATAGCAACATTGCTCGCGGGCGACTGCCCAAGCATTATGCCGAACTGGGCCGACTGGCATGGTTGGACCTGGACAGCGAAGCAGGCCAGGAATATTGGTTGGCGATGAATCTGATGGGCGACTACGCCGCAGCCAATCATGATGTGATTCACCGATTGGTATCTGAAATCGCTGGAACAACCATTATCGCTGGAGTTGAAAACCATCACAATTTCGCTTGGAAAGAGAATCACAATGGTCGCGAGGTGATCGTGCATCGCAAGGGAGCCACTCCAGCCGGACCGGGCGTGCTGGGTGTCATTCCTGGTTCGATGGGATCGCCTGCTTACGTGGTAGCTGGCAAAGGGCAGCCCGAGAGTTTTTATTCAGCATCACATGGGGCGGGACGCCGAATGAGCCGAACCGAGGGAAAAAACACCTTCAGCTTTCCAGCCGTACGAAAACAGCTAGCAGATCGCAACATTGAAGTTCTGTCTGCCGGTGCCGACGAGGTGCCGGGTGTATACAAAGATATCGATGTCGTCATGTCGCAACAGCAAGACCTGGTCGATATCCTTGCCCGGTTTAATCCTCGGATCGTCAAGATGTGCGGCGATGGTAGCAAGGCCGAGGACTGAGCTAAAAATGCCCGAAAATCTGCATTAAAATGATCTTTGCTGCACGACTTTGAAGTCTTGGCTATTCGAATGCAGGAAGATAAACCTGATACCACTTAGTGTTCTGCTCGGAAGCCCTTGTAGCGTTAATTTCCGGAATCGCCATAACTCTACTGAACAAACAAAGTAACTGCCCCATGAATTGTTACAATTATTGGGCGTTCAGCCAGTAGACCGATATCAGTAGTACCCAATCAATCGGAGTTCCTTATGCTTGGCAAACTGTCTTGTTCGGCGTGGATCACTATGCTGCTTGTCGGACTTACATACACTGTTCCTATTGTGGCGGCTGAAAATGATGCCCCAGCAAAATCGAAGCGAACCTTGGGTGTCCTGATCTTTCCTGGCTTCGAGCTGCTGGAAGCCTACGGACCTTTGGAGATGTGGGGGAACGTTGGCAAGCAATTGAAGGTTGTGGTGGTTGCCGCTGAAAAAGGCGAAGTCGCATCCGCTCAGGGACCGAAAACGGTAGCGGAATTCGGATTGAGCGACTGCCCGAAACTGGATCTGATTTTGGTACCCGGTGGCTTTGGCGCCTTGAAGGCCACTCGCGATGAAAAGTTACTCGAGTGGCTTCGCAGTCAGTCCCAAGAAGCTGAGATCACCATGTCGGTTTGCAACGGAGCATCGATCTTAGCTGCTGCGGGACTTTTGGATGGACGCAAAGCGACTACCAACAAAGCCTATTGGAACATGGCCACCGCACCAGGCAAGAAGGTAAACTGGATCAAACAAGCACGTTGGGTCGATGACGGTAACGTCGTTACCTCTTCAGGTGTCTCAGCAGGTATCGACATGAGCTTGCATGTGATCGCCCGCCTATACGGCGATACTATGGCAACGCGATTGGCCAACATAGCCGAGTACGAGTGGCATCGCGACCCGTCCTGGGATCCTTTCGCAAAACTTCACGGGCTGGTTGCGGAATGACATTGCACTTAGCGATTAGACGCATCACTCTTTGGTCCCAGCCCTTCGTTTCAGGCTGGCTATTTTTTGCGATCGCATCGGCAACTCCCGTAGAAGAGATCGCCACCACAAAAATTACCAATACCGAAGCTGCGGTGGCCCTCTCGATCGGGCAGCCGCAACCTTATCAGGTGGTCCAGAGAGCTGGCTATGTACCACATTTCGCGCACTCGCATCAGCCGGGCGGGGCTGCTACCGGATATGCCGATGTGCGTATAAACTTCACTATTTCAGAAACTTCCTCTGGCTCGGTGGTTGAATTCGACACCCTACAGTATCGAACACGGCTTTTACCAGAGATGTCTGGGCAACCGAACGACTGGCAGAGCATTCCGTTCTTGCTCAATGGTACGACAGTTAGCGCACTGGCTAGAATCAGCGCTGGTGGATGGTATCACTTGGATCTCCGCTGCCTGAACAATGGCCAGACCATGGCAGAAGGACACGTTCAGCCTGTTGGAGTAGGTGAGCTATTTCTTATCGCCGGACAGTCCTACGCAACTAATACCAACGAAGAAATTCTCAAAGTGGCTGATGCGGGCGGGCGGGTTTCAGCGTACAACTTTCGAACTGCGACGTGGCAGGTTGCCAATGATCCTCAACCTACCGCTGATCAAAGTGATGGGGGTTCTATTTGGCCAGCATTCGGTGATCTGCTTGTATCCACCTTACAAGTTCCGGTTGGACTGGCAAACGTTGCCTACGGCGGAACATCCTCAGCGCAGTGGCAACCCGATAGCAATCTATTTGCACGGTTGGCGGAGACCGGTCGCAATTTGAAATCAGTTCGAGCCGTCCTGTGGCAGCAGGGTGAATCGGATGTCATCGGTCGGGTTTCGATGGACGACTACATTAAGAACATCACGACGTTAAGGGAGGCTGCCAGCAATGCTTGCGGCTATAACGTACCATGGCTGCTGGCTAAGTCTACCTTGCATCCGACGGTCTACAACGATCCTGCAGGAGAGGGTCGCATTCGCCAAGCGATCGAGCGATTGGTCGCAAAGCCTGGATTTCTGCGAGGACCAGATACCGATGTGCTCGATGACAAACATCGGGGCGGCCCTAATTCACGGCGGCACTTTACTGGCATGGGCCAGCGCAACGCGGCGTCACTCTGGTTCGCATCAGTTCTGCCACTGATCAATCAGCCGCGCCCGGATCACGAAGTAGTTCAGCGATCGCTTCCGGAACTGCATCTGCTGGAACCGGCTTGGAATTCTCCCGTCGTTCATCGTGAAAGCAGCGTGCTTATTCAAACCGACGAAGCGCAACCGCCTACTGCTCGCCTGGCTTTTGAAGCGTCGAAGGTGCTGGCGGTAACAGTGGCCAGTTCCGACAAGCGCCTGATAGAAGGCAGCGACTGGACGCTGGGCGAAGATCATCGCACCTTGATTTTTCCAGGCATATTGCCACTGGATTGCATCCCGACTGAACAGATGTACCTACCTCGCGATACGCCAAATAGTTATCGCCATCGAATAAGTAATCCGCAACAAAATTTGCTTTACCAGCCCGGGCGCTGGTTTCATGATCGCAATATCGAGGTTACCTACCAACGCGCAGGCCAGCTAGCTGGTGACAAGGCAGCCGATTCGACGAACTGTTATCAGCCCGAACTTCTGAAGCGCACTTTAGCCAAACTGCAGTCTGGACAACCGCTACATATCGCAATCAGTGGTGACAGTATCTCAACGGGCCTAGACGCATCGCATGTTGCATTTGCACCGCCTTATCAAATGGGCTACCCTGAGCTAGTAGCTGCTCAGATGCAGGACACATTCAACTGTCAAATTGCTCTGACCAATCGCGCTGTGGCGGGCTGGAGCGTTTTGAATGGCAACCAGGACTCTGAAGCCATAATCGCCGCAAATCCCGATCTGATCATCATCGCCTACGGCATGAATGACGTTGGTCGGCGAGATCCAGATTGGTATGCACAACAGAATAAGCAACTAGTTGCCAACTTCCAGTCCCGGCTTCCTGAAGCTGACATCATACTAGTCGCTTCCATGTTGGGAAATGCAGAGTGGATACACACTCCCAGAGAAATGTTTGCCCGGTATCGCGACGAACTGCGGAAACTGACCGGACCGGGAGTCGCTTTGGCCGATCTGACTGAGGTCTGGCAGTTGCTGCTGCGCCATAAACATGACCTTGATCTGACGGGCAATGGCCTGAACCACCCAAACGATTTTGGCCATCGCCTGTATGCTCAGGCGATACTGTCAGTGTTAGTTGAGAAAAAGTGAAGGCTTGGAAACGGATCTAAGAGCGATTGCGGGGATTGCCGCCCCAGCCTAACTTGTGCCGCAGCGTGCGATATTCGTTCTTGCTGGGCACATTCACCATTTGAAATGCCACCGGGGCTCGCCGGATACGGTAACAATCCCCTTCAGCCAACAAGCCAAGGACTCGGCCATCAAATACAGCCGAAACAGAAGCATGTCCTTGCCGCACAAACATCTCAAAAACGCGATCGGCTTGATCTACTACGGGTCGCATGGTAAGCGTGTGCGGGCTGATTGGACTGATCACTACCGCCTCCAGTCGACGATGTAGTATCGGACCACCCGCCGATAAATTATGTGCCGTGGAACCGACCGGTGTACTAATGATCAAGCCATCGCAGCTATAAGTGCTGGCGAAATGCCCGTCTATATAGAGATCGATTTTGAGCATCGAATAGGGTGGGCCACCTAATATCGCTGCTTCATTCAGCGCCTATTGCACGGCAGTGCTTTAGTTTGAATCATACGCTATCTTTTGCTCTGGGCCTGCCTGACGAACGATGGAACACTGCAACATCAAGTGCTTGTCCACAGGATACTCGCCTGTACACACTGATGGCCAGACCTG